>JAKAMV010000783.1 GCA_021812735.1 Chloroflexota bacterium
TTGCCTGTACGATGGCGCCCGACGGGGACGCCACGGCCGTCGTCGCTGACGGAGACGCTGCCGTCGGCGCGGATCGCAACGTCGATCCGTGTCGCGTACCCGGCCATGGCCTCGTCGATCGAGTTGTCGACGACTTCCCAGACCAGATGGTGGAGGCCACGGGCGTCGGTAGAACCGACGTACATGCCTGGGCGGCGACGGACGGCCTCGAGCCCTTCCAGGACCTGGATGCTGCTGGCGTCGTATGCCGGACCAGGGACGTCCGGCCTGTGCCGACTGCGCCGCGTCCCTCCCGGGGCTGCCTCGGCGGCCGACGGCTCGGCGGCCGGCGCCCTGCGACCGGCCGGACCCGTCACGCGACGCCCCCGAGCAGCTTCTCGTAGAGGCGGGCAAGATCTGCTTCGTCGTAGTACTCGATCACGATGCGACCTCCCTTTCGAGAGCGCGTCACGCTCACTTTGGTCCCCAGCGCGGCCCGCAGTTCCGATTCGATGCGCTCGGTCTCCGGGTCCGGCTGGGGGTCTGCGGACACTTCCGCAGCGGGTGCCGTGGCGGGATCCGTCTCCGGCGTGGCCGTCTTGAGGCGGCGGGCGAGATCTTCGGTTTGGCGGACCGAGAGCCCGCGACGCGTGACTGCCGCGAGCAGCGCCTCCTGTCGGGGCGCACCGTCGATCGATGCGATGGCCCGCGCGTGACCCTCGGTGATGCTGCCGTCTCGAACGGCGGCCTGGACGGCCGGAGCAAGCTCCAGAAGGCGCATCGTATTGGCGATGGTGGATCGGGCCCGCCCGACGCGCCGGGCCACATCGTCCTGGCTCATGCCGAAGGTATCGGTCAGCTGACGGTACGCCTCGGCCTCCTCGAGCGGGTTGAGATCGGCTCGCTGGATGTTCTCGACGAGCGCGACCTCGAGCTGCTCGTGGCCCGCCAGCTGCCGGACGACCGCAGGGATCTTCGTCAAGCCAGCCATGCGAGCCGCGCGCAGGCGTCGTTCCCCGGCGATCAGCTCGTAGCCGTCGAGGGTCTCGGTCACGAGGATTGGCTGTAGCACGCCGTGTTCAACGATGCTGGCAGCGAGGTCCCGGAGCGCCGCGTCCTCGACGGACTTGCGCGGCTGGTACGGATTGGCGCGGATGCGATCGAGGGGGATCTCCGCCGGGGCAGCCATGGCTGCAGTACCGGACGGGATGAGCGACGCGAGGCCGCGCCCCAGGCCGCCGGTCTTGGGGCTCATGAGAGGACCTCCGGTGCGAGCAGCTCCGACGCGGGCAGTTCGGGCGTCCGTGCCTCCGGTGCGAGCAGCTCCGACGCCAGGATCGGGAGCGGCCCCGGCGGACCACCCGCGGTCGGGTTGCCACGGACGATGAACTCGCGGGCCAGGGCCTCGTACGCTTCGGCGCCTTTCGACTCGGGGCGATACAGGGCGATTGGGAGCCCGTAGCTGGGCGCCTCGGAGAGCCGGACGCTACGCGGGATGATCGTGTCGAAGACCGCCCCGCCCAGATGGCGGCGGGCCTCGTCGCGCACCTGCGCGGAGAGGAGCGTGCGGGAGTCGAACATCGTGAGGACCACGCCGCGGACGGCCAACGTCGGGTTCAGATGGTCGCGCACGAGGTTGATGGTCGCGACCAATTGACTCAGGCCCTCCAGGGCGTAGTACTCGCACTGGAGTGGGACGAGAACCGAGCCGGCTGCGGTCAGTGCGTTCACGGTCAGAAGTCCAAGACTGGGCGGACAGTCGATGACGATATGGTCATAACGCGGCGCGAGCGGAGCGAGCACCCGCGACAGGCGACGTTCCCGTTGCCGGAGCGGAGCCAGTTCGACTTCAGCGCCTGCAAGCGAAAGTGCCGCAGGGACGAGGTCGAGTCGCTCGACCATCGTCGGGACGAGCAGCTCGTCGAGGGGCGCTTCATCGCAGAGCGCCTCGTAGACGGAGCGGGCAACGGCGGACTTGTCGACGCCGAGGCCGCTGGTGGCGTTCCCCTGTGGGTCGAGGTCGACCACCAACACTCGGCGTCCGGAGCGGGCCAAGTAGGCGCTGAGGTTGACGACGGTCGTCGTCTTCCCGACGCCGCCCTTTTGGTTGGCGCAGGCGATGATGTCAGTCGTCGAGCTTCGCTGTTCGTTCAAGCCCACCGGTACGATTCTATCCGATCAGGCCTTCGCTCGCCCTTATCGGCTGTTTCACGTGGAACAAACACCAGCGTACGGTCATCCGGGGGTATCGCATCGAGCGTGCGCTGGCCGCCCAGCGCGTGTCGCGCCCGGAGAAATCCCGCGGCCGTCGGGACTCTGCGCGGGACGGTGTATCCGCATGCACGCACGAGCGCTCGTCGTTCCCGCGCCCCGCGAATGTACGATACCTCACGGTCTCCGCCCGTTCAGGGGGTGCAGGGCGCGTCCGTCCAGGACGACTGAGGCGCCCCCTCCTTCCGTTCGGCCACGGCCTGTCCACCCGTAGGATGGGTCCGGCCCCGGCGCTGATGATCACCGGCGCTCAGACGACAAGGTGCGCAGCGGCCGCTGCGCATTCCCGCGCGACCTCCTGAGTCGCGCCGTAGCGCCGCCGGACGTGGCGTCTCGCGGCGGCGGCCGTACCGGATGACAGTCATCCCCTGGCAGAAGCGCCGTGCGACGGTCGGCGTGGCGTCACGAGCGGGCCGCTGGTCCGCCGAAGCGCCGCGCAGGTGTGGCTCCAGACGGCCCCCGCGAGGCAAGTGCCCCGCGAGGCAAGTGCCCCGCGAGGCAAGTGCCCCCGCGCAGACGCAGCTCGTGCGCGGCACGCAGCTCGCATCCACGGCGGCGGACGGCGCTCTCGGCAGACGCCACCGTGCCCCGGCACGGTGGGTGCGCCGTAGAACCGTGGGTGGCCGCCGTGAGTGAGAGTGGGTAGAGAAGCCCGGGGCGTGCCTGTATACTCTGCCGGGCGATGACCCTGGCGCGTGCTGCGAGCCCCAGTTCTCTGCCGCGCCGGCAGGCGCGGCACCCACGAGGAACGGCACGATGCAAGTCGCGCTCGCCGTGGTCGGATCGATCGTGGCTGCGTTGTTCGACACCAGCGTCGCTCCATTCGCGACGATCGGCGGGGCGAAGCCTGACATGGTCCTCGTGACGAGCCTGGTGGTTGCCGTCACGATCGGCAGCGAGGCGGGGTTCGTGTGGGCATTCACGGGAGGCCTGACGCTGGATATGCTCAGCGCACCGGCCCACCCGGTCGGCGCCAGCGTCGTCGCGCTGCTGCTCGCGGCCGGCATCGCCGCGCTGGTCGCCCGGTTCGCAGGGCGCAACCGTGTCGTGACGGCGATCGTCGTCACCTTCCCGTTGACCTTCGTCTTCCAGCTCGCCTTCGCCCTGCTGGTCGCCGCGGCACTGGGTGGTGTTCCGGCATCGAACCCTGTGGGCCCGATCTTCCCTGCGGCCGTGGAGAACACCATCCTAGCCGTGCCGCTCGCGCTCCTCGGCAGGTGGATCTGGCTGCGCTGGGGTGCCTACGACCGGATCGAGTGGTGAGTGCATGACGCCGCTCATCGAGGGACAGCCGCGTAACGCACGCCTCTTGCCGCGATTTCTCCTCTTCGGACTCGCCGTGCTGCTGGTGCTCTCGACGCTGACGGCGCGGCTCTTCTACCTGCAGATCGCCAGCGGCGGGTACTACCAGGGCCGGGCCACGGCCAACATGACGGTGCTGCAGCCGATCCCCTCGAGCCGCGGCCTGATCCTCGATCGGGCGGGCCGCTCGCTCGTCGTCAACGTACCGTCGTTCGCCGTCAAGATCCGCCCGGCAGACCTCCCCTACAGCCAGCGCGATCAGGTGGTCGCGCGCCTGAGCCGGCTCCTGGCGCTCACGACCACGCAGATCAACGAGACGATCGATAGCAACCCAGGCTCGAACTTCGACCTGGTCCGGATCGCCAGCGACGTGCCAGAGGATGTGGCTCGCCTGATCAGCGAGGAGCACCTGGCACTGCCGGGCGTCCAGGTCGTCACGGAGGCGCGCCGCGACTACCTCTACGGTCCCCTGGTGTCCCAGATCCTCGGCTACACCGGGCCGATCAACGCCGACCAGCTCCGCCGGCTGCAGCGCCAAGGCTACTTGCCCGACGACGTCCTCGGGCAGGCGGGCCTGGAAGCCCAATACGAGGCGCAGCTGCGTGGCACGTACGGCGCGGAGGAGGTTGAACGGGACGCCTCCGGCCGCCAGATCCAGGTGCTCGCGACGCCCACGCAGCCGCAAGCCGGCGACACCCTGCAGCTTTCGATCGACGTCAAGACCCAGGAGCAGGCCCAGCGGGCGCTGCAGTGGGGGATCCAGGCGGCGGGACTCAAGAAGGGCGTCGTGATCGTGATGAACCCCCAGACCGGCGAGATCCTCGCCATGGTGAGCCTGCCCACGTACGACGACAACCTCTTCGCGCGGGGCATCTCCAACGCGGACTACCAGAAGCTGATCGGCGACCCCAACCAGCCGCTCCTCAACCACGCGATCGGTGAGATCTACCCACCGGGCTCGACCTACAAGCTCGTCACCGGCAGCGCGGTCCTCGCGGACGGGAAGCTTACGCCGACGGAGACCCTCAACACGTACCCTTACCTG
>JAKAMV010000784.1 GCA_021812735.1 Chloroflexota bacterium
GAGGCGTGCTCGACCTCCAGCCACGGCTTGGGCAGCCAGCTGGTGTTGCGCAGCGTATAGGTGACGCGCAGCTGCTCGCCCACCGAGCCGTGCAATTGACTGAGCGCGTACCCGGCCTCGAGATCGACCAGGCCGAGCCGCGTCACCACATACGCGCCCCCACCGACCAGCAGCACCAGATAGACGAGGAAGAAGAGGAAGTCGGCGCCCGTCGAGAAGGCGCCCACCACCAGGGCGGAGACGAGGACCAGCAGTTGCAGCCGGCCGATCATGGCACGCCGTTCGGCGGTGCGCTAAGCCGGCCGCACTCGCGGCCGGGCCGTCGCCCCGAGCTCGACCGGCACCGTCTCCAGGATGTCGCGGACGATCTGCCGGCCGTCGACGTCACGGAGCGTCGCGGCGGTCTTCACGATGATGCGGTGCGCCAGCGCGGGCTCCGCGAGCGCCTTGACGTCGTCGGGGATGGCGTAGTCGCGACCCTCCAGGGCCGCCACGGCCTGCGCCGCGTGGTAGAGCGCCAGCGAACCACGGGGCGAGGCGCCGAGCTGCACGTCGGGATGCGAACGTGTCGCCGCCGTCAGGCGCACGATGTAGTCGGCCACGACAGGATCCACGTAGACCTCGCGAACCGCCGCCTGCATGGCCAGCAGTTCGTCGACCGAAACGACTTCCCCGATCTCGCCCAGCGGGTGGACCCGTTTCTGGCGGTCGAGCACGACGATCTCCTCGGCCGGCGACGGGTAGCCCAGGCGGAGCCGCAGCATGAAGCGGTCGAGCTGGGCCTCGGGCAGCGCGAACGTGCCTTCGTATTCGATCGGGTTCTGCGTGGCCAGCACCAGGAACGGGGTGGGCATCGGGTACGTCGTGCCGTCGACCGTGGCCTGCCGCTCCTCCATGCACTCGAGCAGCGCCGACTGCGTCTTGGGGGTAGCGCGGTTGATCTCGTCGGCGAGGACGACCTGGGCCATGATCGGTCCGGGGCGGAACTCGAATTCCTGGGTCCGCTGGTTGTAGATCGAGAGGCCGGTCACGTCGGAGGGCAGGAGGTCCGGCGTGAACTGGATCCGTCGAAATGCGCAGCCGAGGCTGCGGGCGAGCGCTTTGGCCAGCACCGTCTTGCCGGTCCCCGGCACGTCCTCGATCAGGATGTGGCCCTGGCAGACCAGCGCGACCAACGCGAGGCGGACGACGTCGTGTTTGCCCACGATGACGCGTTCGACGTTGGCAACCACACGGTCGCCGAGCGCCCGCACGTCCGCCATTCGATCCTCCCCTGCTGCACGACACCGCTCCTGACCGCTCACCGCCGGGCCGGATCGCCCCGTCATGGTACGTCACGTACCTTCCCGCGGTTCCCGAGCCGCTGGCGGAGCGCGCGGGCCGGGTGGCGACCCGCGAGGGCCGCGGCGTCAGTCGCCACGCAGCGTCAGCGCACCCGCCCAGAGCGTCATCAGGCCACCGAGACAGCCGAAGACCGCCAGCGGCAGCTCACCAGCCAGCCACGCGGCCGCGCCCATAGCGAAGAAGGCCGCCGCCATGGCCAGCGCGACGAGCAGCAGCAAGACCCGTTCGACGAGCGGTCGGCCGCGGCGCGCTCGGCTCACCGCACGCAGTGCTTGGCCGACGCGGGATCGGCGACTCGGGCCTCGTTCACGGCGTGCCGCCGGCCTGCAGCGCGAGGTAGTCCGCCATCAGCCGGCCGGCCAGCGGGGCCGCCTCGGTGGCGCCGGATCCCGCACGTTCCAAGAGCACCGCGACGGCGATCTTCGCCCCCTGGACAGGTGCGAACCCGACGAACCACGAATGGGGCTCCCCCGAGCCGCCGAGCTGGGCGGTGCCGGTCTTGCCGGCGGTCGGGACACCTGGCACCTTCGCCAGCCCCGCGAACGGGATCCCCCAGGCGCCCTCGACCGCCTGCTCCATCGCCGCCGCGATGGTCGCCGCCGTGCCCGGGTCGGTCACCGTCCGCCAGCGCACCGGGGCGCGCGGCTGGAACGTCCCGTCGGCGGCACGGGTCCCGATCACGAGGTGGGGCTCCATCAGCACCCCGCCGTTCGCGATCGTGGCGGCGACCAGCGCCATCTGGAGCGGCGTGACCAGCACCTCGGCCTGGCCATACGCGGCGTTCGCCAGCTCGACGCGGTCCTTGAAGCCGCCGAGCGGTCCCCCACCGCTGGTGACCTGGCTGGCCGCCGTGGGCAGGTCGAACGGCAGCGGGCTGCCGAAGCCAAGCCGCGCCGCCCACTGCACGAGGGCCGGGCCCCCCACCGCCAGGCCGACATGCGCGAAGTAGATGTTGCAGGAGACTTCGAGCGCCTGCGTGTAGTCGAGCGCGATGCCGTCTGTGAACGGGTGATGGCCATCGATCACGCGGTAGCCATCGACGAGGAAACCCGTCTTCTCCTCCGCCGGCTGGTCGGGGTACGTGGTCTGCGGCGTGATCGCGCCCGACCCAAGCCCGGCGATCGACGTCACGAGCTTGAAGACCGAGCCCGGCACGAAGCGCCCCTGCGTGGCGCGATCGAGCAGCGGGGACGCAGGGTCCTGGGTGAGCCGTGTGAATGCCGCCGCGCCGCTGGTCGGGTTGACCACCGCGTTCGGATCGAACCCGGGCGTGCTCACCAGTGCCAGGATCTGCCCGTTGGCCGGGTCGATCGCCACCACCGCGCCGCGCCGGTCGCCCATCAGCCGCTCGGCGTCCCGCTGCAGGCGCATGTCGATTCCCAGCACGACGTCTTGCGGCTGGTACAGGTGGAAGCGCAGCTTGCGGAGCAGCAGGTCGGTCTCCGACTGGCCAGTCAGGCCCACGAGCACGCCGTCCTCCGCGGCCTCCAGTCCGGCCGTCCCGAACCGCGGGCTGCGATAGCCCAGCAACGGCCCGAGGGACGCGTCGGGCAGGTACTCTCGCAGCACGCTCCCGTCGGCGAGCCGCACCGACTTCGCCAGCACCGTCCCGCGCGCGTCCAGGATGCGGCCGGGCAACACGGCCTGCTGCGCGGCCTGGAGCAGCGGGTTGCCGGGATCCAGCGTGAGGGCATCGGCACGGACCACCTGCCAGTACGTGAGCATCCCGGCGATCAGCGCATAGGCAAGGCCGAGCGCCAACGCCACGCGCAGTACCGAAGGACCGATGCGTGGCGCGATCAACTCCTCGGGTGCGCGCTGCGGCGCGCCACCCCGGGTGCGGCGGTGCAGCTTCACGACGACCCTCCGACCGGCCGAGCGAACCGTCGCGGCGGCCTGGGCGGCGGCGGCTCGACGCCCCGGTCGCTCAGCGCCAGCAGCAGCCCGACCACCAGCGCGTTGGCGGCGAGCGAGCTGCCCCCGTAACTCACGAATGGCAGCGTGATCCCGGTGAGCGGCACGAGCTTGATGTTGCCACCCACGATGATCGCCGCCTGGACCACGACCACGAGCGTCAGGCCCGCGGCTAACAACGCGCGGAAGTCGTCCTGCGCGGTGGCGGCGATGCGCAATCCACGCTCCGCGATCACGAGGTAGCAGCCGAGGATCGCGAGGGCACCCAGCAGCCCCAGCTCCTCCGCGAGCGCCGCAAAGACGAAGTCGCTCTCGATCACGGGGATCGCGGGCGTGGCGCCCACCGAGGGGAGCCCAGCGCCGAGCCCGGTCCCGAGGATCCCGCCGCTCCCCAGCGCGTAGAGGGCCCGCAGCGTCTGGTAGCCCGCACCCTGCGGGTCCGCCCACGGGTTGAGCCAGATGTCGATGCGCAACCGGACCACCGGGTAGAGCTCGTAGAGCACCGCGCTCCCCGCGAGGAAGAGGAGGAGCCCCAGCGCGACGTAGCTCGCCCGCGCCGTGGCGATATAGAGCAGCACCAGGAAGACCAGGAAGTACAGGAGAGCGGATCCCAGGTCATGCTGGAAGGTGACCACGGCCAGGGTGAGCCCGAGCATGCCGAGCATCGGCACCAGATACGGGACGGGCGGCAAGCGGAACGGGCCGATCCGTGTGCTGGAGCGGGCAAGCAGCTCGCGGTTGTCTGTCAGATACCCGGCGAGGAAGATCACCAAGATCACCTTGACCAGCTCGGATGGCTGGCCGCAGAGCGGGCCGACGCACAGGTCGAGCAGAGCTCCGTTGACGTCCCGTCCGAACACGAAGACGGCCGCCAGCAGTGCGATGCCGGCGGCGGCCCACGTGTACTTGTACAGGCGCAGCCAGTTGTCGCTCCGCACGATGATCGCCAGCACGCCGAGGAGCAGCAGCGACAAGAGCAGCCAGCCGAGCTGTAGCTGCGCGAGGCCGAGTTCGCGCCCGAAGAACCGCTGCACGACCAGGTCCTGCGGCAGCCGCTCCATCACCAGCAGCGAGAGCCCGCCGAGCAGCGCCACTGTCGGAAGCAGCACCTGGTCCATGCGCCGGCCCGCCAGCACGAAAGCGACGTGGACCACGAAGACGACCGCCAGGTAGAGGCCCAGCAGGCGCAGCTCGCCGACCGTCAGGCGCCCCGCCAGCGTCGACGCCAACGACGCCCGACCCAGGAGCAGCGCCAACGCGACGATGGCCAGCAGGCCGAGCTCCCGGCGACGCAGTCGCGGCCGCACGCCGAGGCCGATCCGACGTGTGGTGGCCGGC
>JAKAMV010000785.1 GCA_021812735.1 Chloroflexota bacterium
TCCCCCCGCTCGACGCCGCGATGCACGCGCGCGCGCCCGACGCGATCACGATCGCGCACCGCCTCGAGACCCGCTACGCGCCCGACACGGGAGCGTTCTTGTTCGTGTCGGTCAGCACGGCCGACACCATGGTCGGATCGGCGAAGTCGCCGGTCGCGGCATTCACGGTCAAGGATGTCGGGTCCGCCGTCGAGACGCTGGTCCACGTCTTCGACGCGGTCGCCTTCTCGAGCGCACCGCTGGCGTCGATGAACGAGGCGGAGATGGAGTCGGTGCCTGCGGTGCCGTTATTCGTGTAGGTGAACGTGGTTTGGCCGGTGGCGTCGGTCACGCCCGTGCCGGTCATCCCGCTGTCGGGACCGCTGTCGATCGCGAATGTGACCGTCACGCCCGCGACCGGGCTGCCCGTGCTGTCCAGGACCGTCGCGGTGACGGTGTGCGAGGTGCCGACGGGATTCGTCGCGGTCGCCGGCGAGAGGCTGATGCTCGACGTGACGGTGATCCCGGCTCCGGCGACCAGGATGTACGGCTCGCCGCAGGCGAGGGCCCCCGTGTCGACGTCGTCAGCGCAGTAGGGCGCCAACGAGGCGTCGGTCGCGATGGCAAGCGGAGTGAAGTCACTGGCCCACGTCTGGAATGCCTGGTGGACGGAGCACTCCCAGTCCGAGAGATCGGAATCGTGCAGGCCGCTGGTCGGGCCCGACTGCGCGACGATCGAGATGGCGCCCAGGCAAGGCGGGTACTCGGTGGTGAAGCTGCCCGCGGGCTGCGTCGTCAGCCCGTCCAGGAACGAGAACGGCGTGCTGGCGCTCGTGTAGCTCGACTCGCAGGACAGATCAACGTACGCGCCGGTTGCCCCCGCAACCGCGCCGGCGAACGCGATCCCGTTCTGGATCAGTTGAGGGGCACCGGTGACGGCGTTGCCGTAGCCGTACTGCGCGTGGTAGACGGGGTCGGTGCCGATGATCACCCGGTTCCCCCCACTCGCCATCACGGCCGACTGCCAGACCGAGGCATTGGCGCCCGCGGCTCCATCGACGGTGTCACCGCACGTCGGGTCGCCGATGATCAGCACCTGGTACTGGGCAAAGTCTGCGGTCGTCATGGCGCCCCAGGTCGCGTCGTCGACAACCGTCACGTCGAAACCGTCGGCGATCGCCGCGCACTCCTCGAAGCTCCCGGTTCCGGTCGAGCAAGGCCCGACGCCGGGAGTCGTCGTGGAGCCGAGGATCAGTGCCTTCGGGCTGGCGGCTGACGCCCTTCCGCTGCCGACCGGGGTGAGGACGACGGCCAGCAGCGCCGCCACAAGCAGGGTCAGCGCTGAGTGGATCACCCGGCCCCGTCCGGGTGCAGGGATAAGCACGGATGAGGACCCGTCTGCTCGTTTCACGGGCAGCCTGAAAGAAGTGAGAGCCATGCGCCTTCTCCCCATGGTCACCGCCAGGGCGGCTTCCCTTTGCATGCATGGGCCGGCCGGACGGGGGGAGCGTGCCGGCCGCGACCACGGTGAAGCGTGGCGACGCACCGAAGCGCGAGGGCGCAACGAGGAGGATCGGGGCTGGTGCTCCCGCACCGGGACGCTGGGCTGTCGGGGCCGGCCTGCCGTGCCGTCTCGAGACTCGCCTCACGCTCGCATAGGCTAGGCCCCCCAAACCCCTGCGTCGCAGCTCGGTCCCGCCAGTGGCTCGGTGGGGACCAGGCGGCCGGGATACGGCCCACACGTCATACGCCGCTGCGTCCACCCACGCTAGGACGTCGCAAGACATAATCGAAGGTCGGCGGTCTTGCAGTCAGCGGCCGCCACCTCTCAAAATGCTTGCAGCGCCGCATGCAGACGGGCCGCCGCAACGCCCAGCCGATCAGCCTGACCGCCGGTATCGCCGCCCGACGAGCGACCACGCCGGGATGCGCGCCAGCGCCTCGTCGAGGCTCGGGCCCGGCCCGCCGTCCCGCCGCTCGATCGCGAGCGTGGGCGCCTTCCCCGTGCCCGGCCGCGCGTCCACGCCGGTGAGGTCGACCGTGACACGCCCGTCTTCGGGCTGGCCCAGCTCGTCGAGCAGCGGTTGCGGCCAATCGGGGGCATCGCCCTCCGTGGCGACCTCGCGCTCCAGGTGCCAGCGGGGCCGCCGCAGCAGGATCGCCCGCCAACCCGACGCCACGGCGGGCGTGACGCAGCCGTCGCCGGGGACCGGTGCCGACGAGTGGTGCTCGCCGCGCGTCCACAGCGCCGCCTGGTGGAGCAGTGCGTACTCATCGAGGTCCGCGAACGCGGCGAGGCGCTCGGCAGGGGAGCCGGCGCCGAACACGGCCTCGATCGACGGCACGAACACCTCGGCCAGGTCCAGGTCGATCGCCCGGACGGTCCGGTGCAGGTACACGTGGCGGTACATGAACAGCCGGGCGGTCAGGAACATCTCGAGCGCGCCGAGGCCGGACTCGTACAGGGTCAGGCCACGCTCGGAGATGAACGCGTAGCGCCGCAGCCGCTCGGCGTCCACCGGTCCCATCGACACGCCGGTGAGGTAGGCGTCACGGCGCACGTAGTCGAGGTTGTCCACGGTGAACACGCCTGACAGCAGCGGCTGCAGCGTGCGCACCCAGCCCGGGACGGCGGGATCAGCGATGGGCGGCTTGGAGATCAGCACCGACACCCAGCGCGGGTCGATGGCCTCGCCGGCGGCGAACCGGTCGCGCTCCGGCACCGAGCCCGGAGCACGGCGGAGGTCGGCGATGAGGGGACCCAGCTCGCGCTCGATGATCAGCTGGGAGAGGTCCTCGTGGCTGAGCGTCTTCGAGCCCGGCCGACGCGGGTCGGCAGGCGCGGCGAACCGGCTGAGGAAGCGGTCGTCGAAGAAGTGCGCGAAAGGCCCATGGCCGACGTCGTGGAGCAGCCCCGCAACGCGCAGGGTCTCGACCACGAGACCCTCCGAGGGGATGGGCTCGCCGGGCGCGAGCACGGGCAGCGAGCCGGCGAGCGTCGGATACAGCGAGCGGGCCCAGAGCCCCGCCTCGTGCATGACGCCCAAGCCGTGCGTGAACCGGGAGTGCTCGGCGGTGGGGAACACCCATCGCGCGCTCTGGAGCTGGCTGATGCGCCGCAGGCGCTGGACCCACGCGGTGTCGAGCAGGTCGTCCTCGGCGACGGTCTCGACGTGGAGCCCCGCGGCGCGGGCGTCGTGGGGCGTCAGCCGCTTGGTGAGCTCGACATACCCGTGGATCGGGTCGCTGATCAGGTTGACGGCGGCGAATGGGAGGCGCCGTCCCGCCGGGGACGCCGGCCCTCGGTCGGTCAGGGCACCCAGACCCGCTTCACGGCCGTCCACGCCGAGAGGTTACCGCGCTTGTCGACGGCCTGGACGCGGAACGAGTAGCACGTCTGGTGGTGTCGGTTGCTGAGTCCGAGCCAGGTCATCGTCGTCACGTGCCGGATCGTGTACCAGGGCCCGCTGTCGACCCGGTACTGGACGTTGTAGCCGCGGATGCCGGCGGTGTGCGTCTGGAGCGCCGGGTCGTACCCCGACCAGTGGAAGGTCAGCGAGGTGCCGCGGCGGATGAGCGAGCCATTCCGCGCAACCGGCCGCGTGTGGTCGGCCGACTCCGAGAACAGGACCGACGCCCAGGTGCTTCCGTCGCTCGCCCGGACGATCCCGACGCCGATGTAGTTGTAGGACGCGGAGAACATGATCGCGTGGTGGACGGCGCTGCTCTTCCACATCGAGTAGAGGTTCGCGGCCGCTTGCGAGCCCCACGGATACGACGACTCGCCGATCGCCTCGCCGTACGAGTACCACTGGATGCCGGCGGTGGTCAGCGCGGAGCCCGGGTCGCCGCCCGCGGCCTGGTGCGACAGCGTGAGCGTGGCGCTCATCTTGGACGCCCGCCCGCCAGCGAGGTTCGCCATCGAGGTCCAGGTCCGCAGGGCCCGGAGGCCGGCTGCGGCCCGGTCGCGGTTCAGCCAGGTGACGATCTCGGATGCCATCGCGCTGGCTGTCGAGGTAGTGGAGAGCGTGACCGCGGCGCCAGCGGTGCTCGGCTGGGGAGCGGTCGTCGCGGAGGCGGGAGCCGCCACGGCGGCAGCCAGCAGGCCGGAGAAGAGGAGGGTCGCCGTGGCGTGTCGGAAGGCAGACGCAGTCCGCCTGCGAGGGGTTCGTGTGTCGATCATGAGCCCTTCAAACGTCGGTGCGTGGGGTCACCAAACCCTATCAGATCAGCGTGGCCCCCGTCCGTAACGTCGGGCCGCGCGCGCGTGGCTCTCGGCCACGTCCTCGAGCAGGGCCGCCGGCGCGATCACCTCGACGTCGGCGCCCCAGGACAGGATCCAGAGGCGGATCTCGACGGTGCCAGCGACCGTCGCGTGCCACTCCAGCGAGCCGTCAGGAAGCGACCGGACCACCTGCGACGGATGCCAGACGGCCTCGCCCACGCGCGCGGCGACCTGGGGCGCGAAGCGGAGGATCACGTCGGTCGCGGGCTGGTCCCAGATGATGTCCCAGGCAGGCCGGAGGCGCGCCGCCAGCTCCGGCTCGGCTGGCGCCTCGAACCGCCGCGGTGTCAGCGACAGGTCCAGGATGCGCTCCACTTTGAAGGTGCGGA
>JAKAMV010000065.1 GCA_021812735.1 Chloroflexota bacterium
GAATGCCGTTGCCGGAAAATCCACTCACGAACACATTTCGGAGCAACGCGCGAGCCCGGAGCCACAGCCCCACCGAGGTGGCACCTCCACCACCCTTGAACGAGATCCCGTCGATGATCGTTGCATCGGCGCCGGTTAGGATCGTCGTGTCGATTCCGCCGTTGATCGTGTTCCACCGGTTCACGGTGAGCCCGGAGACTCCAGCGGGGAACACAAGGACGGCGTAAGCAGTCCATGGCTGTCCAGAAGCTTCCCCGAGGAGCCGCGTACACCGCTTGAGTTCGATCGTTTGTCCAACTTTGTAGGTCCCGGAGGGGAAGAAGACAGTGGGCCCGCAGACCGCAGAGACGGACGTGTACGTCTTCGAGTTGATCGCGGCCATAATGGCCGCGTAGTCGTCGGTGACTCCGTCGCCCTTGGCGCCGAAGTCCTTGACGTTCACCACGTCCGCCGCCCGGTCCGCCAGGCTCCTCGCCGTCGTGCTCCCGGTGGCGGTGACGGTGTCCGTGCTGGAGCAGTCCGCCCAGACGCTGGCGACGCAGCACCACCGCTTCCCGCTGCTCCCGTCGATGCGGACCCGGGCGCCAGAGCAGGCCGTCCCCGCGACCACCTTGGTCCCGGTGTCGATGTTGACCGGCGGCCCCTGGTCGGCGACCGCGACCGACGCGACGAGGGCGAGGACTACGCCGAGGCTTGCGCGATGGTTACCCATTCGTAGGTGCTCCCGTCAGACCGGACCATGCACATCTGGAGTTGCTCGCTCACTCCCGCATCCAGCAGCCGGATCAGCCGACCCGCGTACGCCACCGACGCCGCCGGCCGCGTCGCCGTCGAGTAGCTCCCCACCCCCGCCAGCGACACCACCAGCCCGGGGACCACGTCCAGCCTCGGGATCGCACCGATGTCGATGGACGCCGGAGCGCTGGCGAGCTGCCACCGCTCCACCCAGGAGCTGGGCGACCCCGTGGACGAGATGACCGAGATCCGCGCCTGGTAGACCGTCCCGGCCGGCGTGATCACGTCGTTGGGGACCAACCTCATGGCCAGGGGGACCGACCCGTCCGCCCCCAGCACGAAGACCACCGGCACGCCCACCCGCTGCGAGGTGGCCCCGTCCAGCGCGCTCCCCTGCGGCGACAGCGCAACGGTAATCGTCCCAGCGCTGGGCGGCGTCCCGTCCGGGCATAGCACCTTGCCGGTGATCGCTACGGTCGGAAGAGCCATCGTCCCTCACGTCCGGGGCCTGTGCTGCGGTCTGGCATCGCAGCCTCCACGGCTAGGCGCTCCCGGGGGCAGCGCGCGGAGGACGGGACGAGCAGGAGATCAGCACCCTACCGAGTAGCGCGCAGCGGAAATGCAGGCAAGCCCGCTACGGCAGGGCGAATCCCACCCCCAAGTAGGCGTTCCCCGAGACGGCCCCGGCCTCGAGGATGATGCCCAGGGTCTGCCAGGAGGCTCGCAGCGGATGCGGCAACGCCACCGAGATCGCTACGTGTCCAAGAATGGCGCCACCCACCATGGCGCAAAGCCGCCGCCTGGACGGATGTGGACCAAGCAGCGGGTTCCGCTCCACGTAGTGCGGCCTCCGCATCGCCCAGCTCGTCTGGGACAGGTCCGCGAGCTGCAGCGCCGCCATGCTGACCTGCAAGTAGGTGTCTCTCGCCGTCCACTCCCAGGACCACAAGCGATCATCCGCCCGCGCCGCGGGCGCCGCCAGGAGAACACCCAGAATGAGCCAACGCGCCTTCACGCGCAGACCGTTAGCACCCGTAGTACTGCGGACGCTACCCCGTGATCGCGGGTGTGCGCAACCCACGCGCTAGGTGAGCGTCACCGTCTTCGTGACTCCGTTGATTCTCACCTTCAGGGTGTTCGTGACGGTCTCGACCCACATGTCGCCGTCCACCGGGGCCGCCGGACCCGGCTGCGGCAGCATTCGGATTGCGCCGCGATTACTGTTTCCGGTGAACTCTCCGCCACATCCCGTGCCTCCACCGACTCCCGAGACGCCGGGGCGAGAACCGCTGCCGTTCCCGGCAACACCTGGCGCATCGCCACCGCCCTGGCCCAGGACGCCTATCCCGTTTGCTGAACCACCGACGCCGTTGAGTCCGAATCCTCCGCCGACGCCCACGGCGTGCACGGCCCCGTAAGCGGAAGGCGCCGCGGTGACATCGACCGCGTATGTCGTGCCGGCCGCCGACACGGTGATCCCGCCCGTGAACTGCTGGGCAGCGGAGAATACATTGACGAGCGACTTGAATACACCGTTGTTGCGCAGCCACGCCACGGCGTTGAGCAGGGACTGGAAGGCCCCGTTTACGCTCGCGGCATTGCCGATGTCGGTGTCTGCGGGAGCCGTTGCGGTGGGACTGGTCGTCGGATCGGTCGCGCCGGAGCCGGTGAGAACGGTGGACATCGAGATGCTCTCCTTTCAGCCTACAGGGGACGTCCAGACCACAGACGATCCGGAACCCCAGACGAACGATCCCCAGGTCATGTTCAGGCCCCAGGTTGGACCCTGGATGGCCTTCAGCGACACGCACCGGCAATGCGCCGGCTTCCAGGACTTCACCAGCGCCGCCACGGTCTTCTGGTCCTGCGAGCCGTCGGCCGGCGCGGCCGCGCCCCACCAGGCCGGCCAGGGCTGCAGGATGAGCACCGCGATGTCGCTCCACAGTTCCGTCGGCGTGCCGCCCAGATGCACCGGGGCGGCGAGCGTCGAGATGATGAGGTCGGAGGCAGGGTTTCCGGTGTAGCCGGCCAGGCTGAACTGCTTTCCGCTCTGGGTCTGGATGATCGGGTTCGGATAGCCGGCGCTCCAGAGCGCGGCGAGCAGGCCGTAGGGCGTGCCGCCCCACTGCCAGAGCGCCATGGCGTTCTGGAGCCGGGCGCGGTAGCCGCTCTCCGGCTCCACGATGCCGCGGTCGATGCCGCGCTCCTGGCCGATGCGAGCGAGGGCGTCCCCTGGGGCGCTGTTCGGCCCGACGGGACCGGAGAACATGGCGAACGCGGCCGCAGAGGTCGTCGGCACGTAGTCGTGCGCCGGAGACGCGGCCTCCACCTGGAAGCCCCAGACCTCGATCCCGACGCCGAGGGTCCACGAACCGTTGCCGATCCACAGGCTGTTCGCGCCCGCCGATGGCGTGAACGTCACCTGGAACCGCTGCCAGGTCGCCCCCGCGGCGACGAGTGTGTTCCCGGCGTATGTGCCCCCGATGTTCACGGTGGTACCGGCCGCGCAGCGCAGCCACGCCGAGAACGTGTAGGTCACGCCGATGGTCAAGGTGACGGACTGTGCCAAGGTCGCAGTCGCGGTGGCGGTCGAGGTGTAGAGCCGGCCCGTTGCCGTACCGTCCGGCGCCGTCGTGGCGCCGCCGTCGGTGAGCGCGGTCTTCATCCACGCCACGTTGGTCGGGTCCTGCGAGTAGAGGATGAGGTTCGTCACCTTCGTGCTGGGCGCGGCGCTGCCCGGGAACCGCGCCTTCACCGCCTGCTTCGCAGCGTCAGCGACGAAGTCGAGGCCGTCCCCGAGGCCACCCAGGAACGCCTGGCCGAGCGGACCGCAGAGCCAGGGCGGCGCGAACCCGTCCGGCGTGGGTACGCCGTCGGTGGGCGGTCGGGAGAGCAGATCGCGGAAGGAGGCCATGGCCTAGACGTTGGTGAAGGCGAGCGAGTTGGTGAGCGTGGCGACCTGGGCAGAGGTGAGCACCAGGTCGGCCGCCACTGCGTTGATCGTGACGTTTGCCGAGTTCCGCACGCCGCTGGCGTCGCCGATGGCCCGGATCACCGCTGAGAGGTACAGGGTCCCGCCGACCGGCGTGGCCTGGATGAGTGCCGCCAGGTTCGTCGCCACCGCAGCCTGCGCCGCAGCCGACTGGGCCGTGTAGACGTAAACGGTGCCGGCGATGGCCGCTGCCTGGTTGGTCGCCGCCGCCGTGCTCTGGGTGACGGCCGTGGGCAGCCGCGGCGCGACGTAGTTCTGCACCGCCGTGACCGCCGCGCCGGAGACCGCACCGGAGGCGCCGGCCAGGTAGATGTCGACCTGGCCGCCGGTGGTGCCGTCGGCGACCACCTTAGTGCGCGTGACCTCGGCGGAAGCGGTCCTGGCCCACAGGTCGTAGGTGGCGGCCGTCGCGCCCTTGCCCAGCGCGCTCCACTGACCCTGGCACCTGGTCGAGAGCGCAAGATCGGTCTCCGCGTCAGTGCCCTGCTGCAGCGTGATCCAGGTCCCGCCGCCCGGGTCCGGGTTGCTGACGGTGACGCCCGGCAGCGGCGTCAGCATGGTGCTGATCGCCAGGTTCGCCACGTTGTAGGCGGAGCCGGGCGACTCGGCGGAGATGGCCAGCTGCAGCGTGCCGCTCTTGGAGAGCGTCCCGCCGGCGGTGTTCGTGTACCGGAGCCCGTTCGTGGATGCGAACCAGAGCTGGCCGGCGACGACGGTGAAGGGCCCGGCCCCGCCTGCGTCGGTGAGCGTCAGCACGCCCTGCGTGGCCAGCGCCGGGTTGCGCGTCAGCCCGTAGACGTTCTGGGCGACGAGGTCCAGCCAGGATCCGGCCGCGCCGGTCACGCCGGGGCTCTGTGTGACGTAGCCGCCCAGCGCGATCTGGGAGACGAGCGAGAGCAGGCTGGACAGCCCCTGCGCTTCGATCTCGAGGAGCGTGCGCGGGACCGAGCCGGCCTGCCAGGAGGAGGCCGGGAAGTTGGGGCTCGCCAGCGCCGCCCGGAACTCGTCTCCGGCGACGAACGAAGTCCCGCTGCCCGCCGGGCCTGCCGCGAAGGCGACGGACACCCCGGAGGCGCCGAGCGCCACGGCCCCGCTGGACGGTACCGACGCCGTGGCGCTCAGGGTCGTCCCACCGTCGAGCGAGTACCAGTAGGTCGCCATCCCGGGCTCGCCGCCCGTGACGATGTGCACCACCAGGGAGTAGGAGGCGACGGGCGTACCGGAGAGCGAGGCGGACCCGGTCCCCGTGCCGGTCTTGGTGACGACGCCGCGGCCCTGCAGACCGTCCAGCAGCTGCTGGCGGACCTGCTGGATGCTCAGCGGCGCGGTGAGCTGGGCGAGGGTGAGCATCAGGTCCCTCCGTCGAGGATGGTGAGCGAGGCACTGGTCACGCCTAGAACCAGCGCGAAGGGGCCGTCCGCGGTGTCCAGCGCGAGCGAGACCGTCAGCGCCTGGCTGGCGAAGGTGTACGTCAGCGAGGCGGACGCTGACCCCACCCGCTCGTCCCTCATGGCCTCCTGCTCGATGCCGCGCTTGATCTGCGCGAGTCGGCTGTCGGTGATGGACTCGCCGAGCAGGGCGCGGACGTCGTAGCCGCGCTCCGGCGCGTAGGTGAGCGAGCCGCGCGGCGTCTGCAGCATCCTGGCGACGCACTCCGCCACCGCCCGCTGCCCGGAGATGAGCGCGAAGCTCGGATCGAGGTCCGGGTAGGTGGAGATGTCGGTCCCGAAGTCGGTCATCACTTCACCTTCACGATGGTGCCGAGGACCGTCTGCTTCACCGGCACCACCGTCGGAGCGCCCGTCGATGCCGCGCCGGCGGACACGCCGGGATGCACGTGGTTCTGTAGGGCGCTCCAGATGGCGTCGAGCTCGGTGCGGACGTCGGTGCCGAGCGCGGCGTACTGGGTGGCGGCGCCGAGGTTGATCTCGGTGACGGTGGCGGACTCCCAGAGCTCGGCCACCGGCTTGGAGGGGTCCCCGGCCGCGAAGCCGAGCAGCACTCTGGCCCCGCTGGACACCTTGGCGGTGACGCCAGGCACGCCGTAGCGGATGGGGACGCTGCTCATGCCCGGCATCCTGGAGTCGTCCGGCTGCAGCTCTAGCGTTCCGTCCAGGTTCTGCGCGATCACCCGGGCCGGGTAGAGCGCGAGGTAGTCGATGGTCGGGAAGATCGACCGGATTAGCGCGACGAGCGCGGTCGAGAGGCGATCACTGCTCATGCCGAGGCCTCGAACCAAAGCAGATGCCGCACCTCGCCGGCCGAGATCCTGTGCTCGACGGTGGAGACGCGCTTCCCGTTGAACGAGCTTCCCGGGTACATGGCCGGCGTGTCGGTGCCGATCATGGTGACGCCGGTGTGCGGCTCGACCTCGATCTCGTCGAACTGCGCCGGCGTCGCGTCGGCCCAGGACTCCGAGCCGATCCAGATGGAGCCGTCGTCGAGGATGCGCCAGCCCGGCGCGGAGATGGCCCGGAGCAGGGAAGTAAAGGCGAACCCGGCCGGCTGCTGCACGCGCGCCCACTGCCGCAGCAGGCGACCCAGCAGCCCCGAGTCGGCCGTCAGGGAGAGCGCCTCGCCGGCACCCTGCAGGGCATCGGTGATGGGGATGCGCGCCGGGACGCCCTGGTAGGACTTTGGCGGCAGCACGGTCCCCAGGCCGCCGGCGCCGGCGATGGCCCGCAGGAAAACCGTCTCGTGATGCACACCGGACCGGAACGACGTGCCCTGCAGCCGGAGCGAGTCGCCGATGGCGATCTCGACGGCGCCGGAGAAGAGCGATGCGTCGGCCGAGTCCACCACCAGGTCGGCGTGCCAGGCGCCCACACGGGGCCTGGTGACGGTTCCTCGGATCGCGGCCTTGCCGTTGACGGTGCAGTAGGCGCTCATGGCTCTGCGCTCGGCATGGTCTGGGGGATCTTCTGGGGCTTTCCCTGGCCGACCTTGGTGTCATGGCCGGAGGAGAGCGGCGTCTTCGTCCCGACCTGCGCCGGCGGT
The DNA here is from genome assembly GCA_021812735.1 of Chloroflexota bacterium. The sequence continues at coordinate 6,725 of JAKAMV010000065.1, forward strand.
GCGAACTCGATGAACCGCAGCCGGGACTCGTAAACCCCGGGTTGCCCGCCTGGCGCCGTGACGCCGATGTCGACCAGAATGAGCGACCAGATGGAGAGCGCAGCCAGCCCCGGATGGTAGACATCGTAGGGCTTCCCCATCCCCTTGCCGAACGGCGGGTGCAGCACCTTGGCGATCCTCACCCACTGGGCGAGCTGCTCGGGCGTCCACATGACCAGCCGGACTTCGATCTGCGCAGGCTCCCTGCCGAGCTGGGTGATGGTTGAGGAGTCCGTTCCCGGGCTGTCCTTGCGGTCGAGCTTCTGCCGCCGACCTCCGGTAACGATGGCAACGCCAGGAAGCGTCTCGTTCCCGATGACCAGGACGTCCCAGGCGCTGGGGGACGCGAACGACTCCACCGGCGCGCCAGGGTCCCAGAACGGGACGTCGTCGGCGCGCGCCTGCAGCGCGGCCGGCGGTGGCGTCTGGGCCACGTTGACGGTGCCTCCGAAGCTGGTCCCGTCGCCGAGCGCCATCGCCTACCCTCCCGTCCCGGCGGTGCCCACCGAGAAGGCTCCGACGCGCAGCCCCGCGCGCTCCAGCAGGTCGGTGAGGCCGCCCTCGACGCCCTTGCGGATCTCCTCGGCGTCCTCCGCCTTCACGCCCTGGAAGCTGAAGTTGGCGTTGATGGTCGCGCCCGCCTGCTGCGCCTTGAGCCAGGCCGCTCGCTCCGGTCCCTGCGGCTCCGGCGTGAGCGTCCGGTGTGGCACCACCTTGGCGCCCTTGCCGTACATGCGCTGGACCGAATCCGGGTCGCTGTAGTCCGTCCCATTCACCAGATCGGTCAGGTACCCGAGCACCTTCCCCATCGCGTCCGCGAGGCGGATGATCTTGGGAATGGCGCGCTCCACCGCCGCCACGATGCGGTCGAAGATCTCCTCGATCTTGCGCGGTCCGTTGGGTCCGGTGAGCTCCGCCCAGAGGCTGTCGCCGCCGCCGCCGAAGCCGAACATCGCGGCCACCCGGTCCACGAACTCCCGGATCCGGTCGACGATGCGCTTCCCGCTCGGACCCGTCGGGTCGAACGTCTCCGCGACGTTCTCCAGGAACCGGGCGAAGGCGCTCCCCGTCCCGCCGCCGAAGCCGGCCAGTTCGTCCATGATGCGCTCCGGGATGCCGCGCACCTTCTGCAGCAGCGCCGGGATCGTCTTCGCCTGCTGCTCCAGCAGCGACCCGGCCGAGCCCTTCGAGTACTTCTTCAGGAGCACGTTGGTGATGGCCTGGACGGCGTCGCGCGCCGCGAAGCCGCGCTCCTCCATGGCCTTCAACTGCTCCACCGGCTTCCCGAAGATCTTGGACATCTCCGTCCAGACGGCCTCGACGTCGGTGACGCTCTTCAGCTGCATGAACTGCCGGCTCGTCATCTTCCCGAGCCGCCCGATGTCCGAGATGATGCCCTCCACCGACGACGCCTTGCCGGAGTCGATGAGGTTGAGGTCGCCGACCAGCTGCTGGATGTAGCGGACCTCCGACGGGTCGAAGTTGGCGGTGAGCAGGTTCTTCGTGGACGCCATCACGTTCTGGACGCTCTGCCCAGTCTTCCAGGCGAAGTCCTCGACGCCCTCGAAGATCTGGATGGCCTTGTCGCGCGTGCCCGACAGCGCCTTCAGCGCGATGAGCGAGTTCTGCCTGAACGCGACGCCGGCCAGTATCTCGGACCCGTACTCGCGCAGCTTCTCCGTCAGGTGACCGACGAGGCCGATTGCCTCCTTGATGAAGAACAGGTCCTGCAGCTTCGCCATGAACCCGTGAGACTCGCTGCCGGCGCGCCGGAAGGCGTCGCCCAGTTTGCCGACGGCGCCGCCCATGGCCTTGGCCGGGGCCGACCCCTTGTCGAAGATCTCGAAGATCCAGGTGAGCTTGTTCACTGCGCGGCCCTACTTGGTGTGGAGCGTGATGTAAACGTGCAGCGCCTCGGCGACGAGCATGGCCCCGGCCTCCGCTTCGTCCGTGTCCTCGCCGCGGAACAGGGCCAGGATGTTCTCAGCGCCGACGCTGAGGTCCTCGTGGGATCTCCTCATGCGTCCTAGAGGACTTTTTTTTCCGCCTCCTTGCCAAGGCCGGCGATCTCCACGAGCTCCGCGCCGAAGGTCTCGGCCAGCCCAGGCCGGCGGTCCAGGATTCCGTCGAGCTCCTGCAGCGACGGATGGAGCAGGCAGTCGCGGAGCAGGACCTCGAATGAGTCGGCGCGCCGGGCTGCGTCGGACATGAGCGCGCGGTACCGCTTCCAGGCGGCACGCGACGGGGCCCGGACGATGACGTCGACGCCGGCGTAGCTGAGCTGGTGGATCTCCCCGTGCTGCGCCTTCAGCTCCTCGATGACCTTCTGATCCATGTGGTCGCCGCCTCCATCGCTTCGTGGACTACTTCAGCAGCGCGGGCGGAGACACCGCGAAGGTGCCGCCGCGATTGATGAGCATGATGTCCAGGTCGCACTTCACGGTGAGCGCGTCGGAACCGGAGGAGTGCGTCTCGTCGATGTCCGAGATGCGACAGCCGAGCAGGGTGTCGACCGCGACCGGCGCGGCCAACTCCGCGTACATGACGACGATCTGGAAGCTCGCCTCCATGTAGCCGAGCGGCGGCGTGGCGGCGAGGACCGGGCGGAGCGCCTCCCACTCCTCCTTGAAGATCTCGAGGCTGCCCGTCGGGTCGTACTGCCCGCGGCTGCGCCCGAGCTTCATCGCCGAGGCGCCGTAGACCTTCCCGGGCGGCAGCGACTCCTTGTAGGAGATCGACTTCACCCCCTTGAAGGTCTGGCCGTTGATGTTGATCTCGACGCTGGAGAAGTCGTAGCGGTTCGAGTTGATGAGCGGGTAGAGCAGGGCCATGGCCTCTCCTTACTTGGTGACCGTCAGGGCCGGGTTCGAGAACCCGATGTCGACGGTGATCCACTTGGCGTAGCCGAGCGGCAGCACCCGCACGGACACCGGCAGCGTCTGCGTCGAGAGGACGTTCGCGGTGCGGCTCACCGTGACCGAGACGTCGGAGGCGTCGCCGGGCTGGGTGAGCGCAGCGCGCAGGCCGGAGTCGCAGTAGGCCTCGATGACCCGGGCATCCTTCTCCAGGATGGTACCGTCGGCGTTCACCCGCACCGAGCTGTTCAGGAACTGCAGCAGCCGCTGCCGGGTGGTGTCGCAGGCGACGTCCATGACCCGGCCGTTCTGCCAGATCGAGAAGTCGGAGCCGAAGGCCGCGCCCAGGCGGCCGGTGGTCAGGTACTTGCCCTGCCGGCCGATGATGGTCCGCAGGGTGGTGAAGCGCTGCGCGTCCAGTCCGGGCGTGGCCTGCTCGTCGCGGCCGAGCTGGCCGACGCTGGTCAGGGGGCCGCTCGCCACCCGGCCCAGGTCCTCGGAGACAGGCACCGCGGAGGCCCTGGCGGCCGCCGCCCAGGCGGAGCTGCGCGAGAACTGCCGGCCGTTGAGCGGGCTGGTGATGGTGGCGTATCCGGCCGCCCAGTTGACCCGGTCGGTCGCCACCGCGGCGAACGCGGCGATGGTGTTGGCGTCGGTGTCGCTCGGGACCTCGATGATGCCCCGGGCGAAGCGGTACTGGCTGGCCGCCGTGACGAGCAGGCTCTGCAGCGTCGTCGCCAGGGTGGCGGCGTTCGCCACCGAGGACGGAGCGCCCACCACGTGGACGAAGCCCCAGGTCCGGGCGTCGGCCAGCGCCGCCGTCATGGCGGTCGTCAGGTCGGTCGTCGAGTAGCTGGCCGCCGTCACCGGGCAGGACCAGGCGTCGGCATTGCCGAGCGGCCCGGAGGCGAAGGTCAGCAGCAGGCCGGTGTCCGGGATGACGTACTTCCCGGACGCGGGGACCAGGATCTTCGGCGACCAGGTGTTCCCGCCATCGAGCGAGTAGATGAAGGTGGCCGCTCCCAGGGCGCCGGCGTCGATGACGTCGATCATCAGCGAGTAGGTGTCTACCGGCGAGCAGGTCGAGATGGTGACCACGCCGGTGCTGGTGCCGCTGAAGGTGACGGTCCCGTCGGTGGCGATGGTCCAAGTGTCACCGGCCACGTAGTTGCCGGCGGCGCAGGCGATGGTGAGCAGCGTCGCCTGCGGCACCATGACCGTCGCGGCCGTCAGCACCGCGGCGCCGTAGGTGCTCCCGCCGTCGACCGAAAACTGGAGCGTTCCGACCCCCAGCGTCCCGGTCGCGGCCACCCTGGCGATGACCTGGAACGACGGCCGCGCGGTGACCGTCAGGGTGCCGGTGCTGTTCGACGCGGTCTTCGTCACGGTCCCCGCCGTCCCGTAGGTGGACGGTGTCGCGCCCATCACGTAGACGGGGCCTCCGCCCTGCAGGGCGAGCGCGGCAGCCTCGACGAGCGGACCGGCCTTGCCCAGCAGCCCGGTCAGCGTCGTCAGGTCGGACGCGCTCTGAATGACGTTGACGAGACCCTTCGCGACGACGCCGATCTTGAGCTGCGTCTTCGCCGACGACGGGGGCGCGATGCCGAGTGCGCCGTCCTGGATGCTGAGAGTGACGTCCGGGATGCCCATAGTTCACCTCATCCGATGCGGATGTTCCCGACCTCGCTGACGGCGGCCGCGAACTCGGCCTCCGTGACCTCGGTCGACTCGTCCCAGTGCCGATGCGTGAGGACGCCGGCGAGCACGTGGGGAGCGAGCTTCTTCTCCTGCGCCAGGTACTCGAGGCGCACGCGGCGCGCCGGCGGCGCCTTCGTCTCGATCTCGATGTCCTTGGCCATGGCGCTCCTCAGTGCTGGAAGGCGACGTCCTGCGGCTCGCTGACGACCACCGTGCGCTGCGGCGCCGGCTCTGCGAGCGGAACCCCGATGACGAGCGAGAGCACGTAGATGCGGCCGTGCGCCTGCAGCCGCTGGCCGAACCACTGCCCGCTGGTCACCAGGTAGTTCGCCCCCACCACCTGGCGGAGCGCGTACACGAACGCGGCCAGCAGGCTCTCGGCGCCGGCGAAGTCCGCCCCCCATAGGTGGACATCGACGCCGGCCTGGCGCGTGTGCAGGGACCGCTGCGTGGTCGCTCCGCGCTCCGTCGGCGCGACGAAGCGGTCGGAGGTCGGAACCCAGACGACGCGCGGAGGCGTGCCCTCCTTCGCCAGGTTCTCCTCGCCGATCTCGACCGTGGCGCCCAGCGGCAGGCTGCCGGTGGCCGTGACCGCGCTGATGATGTCGGAGAGCGCCATCTACATGCCCCCCATCTGGCGGGCGAGGTGGTCGGCGGCGGCCTTCTCGATGGACGGGCCCCAGATCGGACCGATGGTGCCCTCGGGCATGTACTGGCGCCGCGGGATCGTGACCTGCTGCTTCGTCACCCATCCACCGCCACCGTGTCGACCGCCGGGCCGGAAGCGCAGCCCGCGCGAGGTCTTCGCGTGGATGACCGCGCCGTACTGGTGGACGGCGGCGTACTTCACCGGCGTCGCTACCGTGAAGCCCCGGACGTCGGCCTTCGGCGCCAGGCTGTTCAGCAGCACGCCCGTGTCGCGCAGCGGCTGGCCGCCCCGGGAGACCGGCTTCCAGGCTCTGCCGTAGGGGTCGCGGCCGGCGCGGAAGCCGTCGTCGATGAGCTTGGCGGCTTCCTCCCCGAGGACCCGGTTCATGTCCAGGCGGGCCTCGCCGGTGGCGAGATGCGCGAGCCGCGCCCGGAGACCCTCGAGCCCGGCGAAGTCGCCACGGACTGGCATGGGTCACCAGCCCCGCGGCACGGGAGCGCCGACCTGCAGCACGGGCATCCCGTTCTGGTCGTAGGTGTCCGGCATCACCGTGGCCTGCTGCACGAACGGGCCGGAACTGACGCCTCCAGGCGTCGAGTCGACGACCTGCGGCGAGATCTCCCCCTCCGCCACGCCGCGCAGCCACTTCAGGGCGTCTAGGTAGCGGCTGCGGACGTTGGTGTCGCCCGTCAGCTCCGGGTTGTAGCCGCGCGAGGAGAGCAGGTTGTAGGCCGCGATCTGGCAGACGGCGACGACCAAGCCGACGTCGAAGACCGGCGGCGTGCCCTGGGCGATGAGCGGCAGCCGGTAGCGGGCCGCCAGGTAGCCGTCGGCGACCGCCGACGCCGCGTCCAGCGCCGACTGCTGGTAAGCCACCGGGAACTCGGACAGGGCGCCGTCCGACGCTCCGTGCCGGGTCAGGTCCGCAGGTAGGGCGTAGCTGGACACGCTGGTCTACCTCTTGCCCTTCCCCTTGTCGGCGGCCGACTCCTCGGCGGCGATCTCGCGGACCTCGAGCATGGACGACCCGCTGGCGACCTCGGCCAAGAGCACCTTGAGCTGCTCGGCGGTGACGTCGATGCGGGTCTCGCCCACGCCGAAGTGCAGGCCGGCGCTCCAGAAGCCGCCGAACTGGCCGCGGCGATCCGGGCAGGTGACGACGACGCGAGGCATCAGCGACTCCTTTCAGTGCCCGCCCCCGAGCGCGCGGAGGAGGTAGACGCGCGCCGGGGACGGACTGCGCCGCTAGGCGGCGGCCTTGTAGGCCAGGAACGGCAGCGAGAAGCCGGCGTTGCCGCGGCTGTCGACGCCGTACTGGAACTCGTTCATGCGGAAGACGGTTTCGTCGTCCAGGCCGATCTTGGAGACGAACACCGGCGCCTTGCGGAGCTGCCAGAGCAGCGGGCGGATGGGGAACTGGGTCGAGAACAGGTACCAGGTGGTCGCTTGGGCGGCCAGGTACGGGTTCACGATGAGGTTCGCGCTCCCCTTCAGGACGTTGCTCTGCACCACGCCCGCGGAGTTCCCGCCCAGCGCGGCGGCCGGGGCGATGAAGTCGGCGTTGAGGATCTGGCGGGCGGTGGCCTCCAGCTGCGGCGGCACCATGAGGACGTTGGGGACGATGCCCAGCGGGTTCCCGTCCTCGCCGGTGTAGGACATCATGGTCTGGCGCGCCGTCTGGTAGTTCGGGGCGGTGAGCGCGAGGGCGGACGCCGAGTAGTTGGAGTACGTGCCGGCGCCGGCGTTGTCCGGGTTCACCGGGTGCGAGGCGCTGAAGAACGGCTGCCCGTCGAAGCAGGCGTAGGCCGCGGCGGTGGTGTGGCCGTTCTGCAACGCGTCGACGACGCGGAGCTCCGGCCAGAGCTTGGCCTGCTGCGCGAGCAGGTCCAAGCTCATGTTGAAGAGGCCGAACTGGTCGTCCTCGATGTCCGGCTTCTTGATGCCGACCGTTCCCTCGAAGTCCTTGTTGGCGATGACGTAGCCGCGGGACGAGAGGTTGTTGACCTGGCGCTCACCGATCCACTCGCGCAGGCGCGGCAGGCGGCCGAGCCACCCGTAGTGGTTCTCGCGGGTGCTGGACGGCACCTCGGTCGAGATCTGGTCGAAGAAGACCGGCGTGTTCAGGTAGGCCTGCTGGAACCTGAACTCGGCCTGGTAGAAGAGGAAGTCGAGCGTCGCCTGATTGATGATCATGGTCGTCTCCTAGATGCCCAGACCGATCTGGACGAGGGTGCCGAGGGTCGCGTCGACGCCGGCGATCTTCCCGGCACGGCTCCGGGTGCCGGTGCCGTTGGTGAGGTTGACGGTGTGGTCGTCGCTCAGGTAGCAGTCGGCGCCCACGTTGGCCTGGGCGATGGCGTCGCCGGCGGTGCCGGTGTCGAGCCAGAACGCGCCGCAGTCGACCGGCACCGAGAAGGCGCCGGCGGCGTGCCCCGCCACGGTGTTGTCCAGGATCTTGGTGCCGCGGTAGACGCCGGCGGCGATGAGGCCGGTGGCGACCGTGGCCGGCGCGGCGTACCCGCCGTTCAGGACGATGACGGCGCCGGGGAAGATCTTGACGTTGTCGGCGACGGGGAAGGCGTAGGCGTCGGGAATGCCGTGGGTCCCGATGCGGGCGGTGTTGCGGGCGGCGGTCAGGGCGGCCATGTCGTGATCTCCTTGCGGCTACTGGGCCGCGTGCTGCGCGAGGCTCTTCGCCTTGTGCTCGGCGTACTTCTTCGGGTCGAGACCGGTCTTCTTGCAGCCCTCGATCTCGGTCGCGGACAGGGTGACGGTCTGATCGCCGGTGGGCTTCTCGTGCTTCTCGCTGTCGCCGATCTTCGGCGCCGCCTCCAGGAAGGCCTTCAGCGCCACGGTCCCGACACTGCGGGCCCAGGGCTCCAGCGCGGGCGGCAGCTTGCCCTCGGTCTTGCCGGTCTTGATGAGCTCCTCGAGCTCGCGGCTGGCGGACGCGGCCTCCAGCTCGGCGATCTTGGCGGAGAGCTTGGCCGACTGCTCGACCGCGGCCTTCCAGCCGGTGAAGACGCCGAGGGCCTCCGCCGGCGAGGCCTTGCCGGACAGGGTGACCAGGGAGCGGAGCGCCTCGTTGATCTTCGCGAGCGCGGTGGCGGCCTCCGACTCGGAGGCGGACTCGGCGAGGCCGAGCAGGACGAGAATCGACTTCATGGACTGCTCCTTCTCCGGCTTCGCCGGCGGTGTGGTCGACGCGACCAGGGGGGGGATCCCGGCCAGGGCCGGGTTGTTGGTGAGCGCGCAGTTGACGAGCTTCGTGATGCGCTTCGCGCCGTCGGGCGTGGTCTCGTAGTCGGCGGCCGGGCTGAAGTAGCGGAACTCGCGGGCGCGCAGCTTCTCGGCGCCCTTCGGCGTCCAGGAGACGTCGGTGGCCCAGAGCGCGCCGTCGCGGACCGCCATCTTGAACCAGCCGGCGGCCTTGCCCGACTCCGCCGGGTCGGTGGCGATGAAGGCCAGCGAGGCGTGGTCGTAGTCGACCATGTAGTCGGCGAGCCCGCGCTCGGCGTGGTGCGTCTCGCAGGACTTGGTCGACAGGTCGTCGAAGAGGAACGCGCCGCGACCGTCGTGGGTGCGGTTCTCGCCGGCGCGGAAGAGGCAGAACTCGGTGGGGAGCTCGCCGCTGGCGCCGATCGCCAGCTCGACGGCGAAACGCGCGAAGTGGTCCGCGTCCGGCCGGTTTTCGTGTAGGGAGACGAGGCGCTTCCTAGCGTTCACTCCGCCGAGTAGCGCGCACCTTGCAGAGCGTCAAGCGGGGGCCTACGCTGTGCGGTAGGAGGGTTCCCGATGCCCCGCGTCGCCCTGCTGCTGTTCCTGATGGCCGCTCCCTCTGGCTGGGAGGAAGGGATGGCGGCCCGCCCCGTCGCCGAGCGCCGCGCCGACGACCGCTGGTCGCGCGCCGCCATTTCCGGGCTGCTCTGCTTCTACCGGGGCGACCGGAAGGCCGCCCTGCAGGAGATTGCCACCGAGCAGAACTATGGCCGGCTGAGCGGCTTCGTGAACAAACTCAAGCTCTACGACCTGTCGCAGCGCGTCCGCCGGGACGACGAGCAGGTCGCGCTATGGGTCGCTCGCCTGCCTCCGGGCCCCCGGGGAAAGCCGCTGGGATGCACCGACCGCGTAGCGGAGATCGCCGAGTGCGTCGGCCTGGACCTCGCCGGCGACCCCTGCGCGGACCACATCATGCAGGCCTACGTGGAGACGGTAGCCGAGTGACGCGCTCAACCATCGACCTCAACGGTGTGCTGAGCGAACGGCAGCGGCGCGCGCTGGAACTCCTCGACCAGGTGCGCGCCGTCTCGCCAGCCACGGCGCTCTGGCTGCGGCACGGACGCTTCGGCCCTCGCCCCGACGTTCGCGCCAGCGACCGCGCGCTCGTCGATGCGCTGCTGCGGGGGCTGGAACTGCTCTAGCCGGCGCGCCGGTACTCGGCGACGAGCGGCTGGGGGTAGCCGTCCAGGTCCGGCTCGCTGGCCACCCACTCGCCCTGCGGCGCGTCGCCGAAGCCGTCCGCCGGCGCGATGCTCGGCGCCTCCTGCGCGACCCCTTCGGACTTCGCCTCCTCCTCGGAGAGCGTCACCACGTGGCTCCGGCAGTTGAAGTGCAGCGGCGGGTTGTGCGAGCTCCAGAACGGATCATCGGCCGGCAGCACGGTCCCGTCCAGCGGCGCGCAGATCGGCGAGGTGCGCGAGTCCATGACCGCGCTGTACTTCCGGTATGGCCGCGCTTCCTTCACCGCCGGGTGCTCCATCTGCTCCCAGCGGCCGTCGGAGTAGGCCTGCTGTACGTTCGTGCGGAAGATGGTCTCCAGGCGCCAGGGCTGCTCCTTGCCCCACGCCGCCGTGAGCTTGTCGCCGACCGCGTCTTGGAAGTCGCTGAGCGTCTCTCCCTGCGCGACGGCGCGGTCGATGGCCTCCCAGACCTGGGTGACCATGTCCAGTTGCGCGACGCCGGCGATCGTGAAGGCCCGGTGGTAGCTCGCCTCCTCCAGGGCGTCGAACTCGTCGTCGGTGAGGATGAGCTTCGCCCGGAACCAGGCCACCGCCTCGGCGAAGGCGTCCGGGTGCGCGGGCGGCCGCTTCTTCACGCGCTCTCCTTCTGCACGGCGTACCTGCCGGAGAGCTCAGCCAGGATGAGCGCCTTCTCCACCAGCCGGGCGAGCTTCGCCGGGCTCATGCCGCGGTACTGCGCCACGAGCTTCTGCCGGAGCTCCTCGTAGCCCTGCGCCTCGGCGACGAGGCCCTTGACGGCGCGCAGGTCGCCAGCGAGCAGACGCGCTGCCTCCGCTCTGGCGTTGTCCGCCACCTCGTCGACGTAGACCTGGCCCTGGATGGCGGACCTCTTCCGCCGAGAGAACGCCGCGGAGAGCTTGGCCTCGTCCTTGCCGCCGGCTGCGGGCTTCTCGTCGGGCGGCGCGTCGTCGGGCGGCTTGTCGCCGGGCGCGGCCGGCAGCACCGGGGGAGGCGGCGGCTCGTAGTCGGGGATCTCCGCGCCGTCGATGAGCGGGACCTCGAACCGCTCGCAGAGCTCGGCGATGTCGATGGGCAACTGGGTGGCGCGCAGCGACGCCAGCCCCTCGCCGAACGTCTTGAACGCGGTCGCGCGGGACCCCAGGTCTTGGGGAGGATCGATGGGCCAGGTCGGCCAGGGCGTGAGGTCCACGAACTTCGGGCCGAAGTTCACCTCGACGAAGTCCACCAGCAGGCCGCTGCGCAGCGTCTCCGACATCGTGCCGGCGTCGCTGGCGATGATGTCCTGGCGGACGGTGTCGTGGATCTTGGCCGCCGCGTAGCTGCCGCCCTTGACCGCGGTGGTGAGCGTCTGGCCGAGAACGGCCACGCTGATGGAGTCCGACGCCTCTTCGCGCAGACCCTTGAACGCCTCCCAGCCGAGCGCGGCCGCCTCCACCAGCTTGACGGCGAAGCCGGTACCGTCCTGCTCGCGCGGCGCGCGGATGGTGCTCTCGTTGGCGAGGGAAGCGAGCTCGCGGATGAATCGGTCCTTGTCCTCCTGGGCGGCGTCGGTCGGCACCTCGCCCACCCGGATCGGCATCCCGTGGACCTCGGAATAGCGCGCCCAGTCGCGGAGCGCCCAGGTTCTGGCGAGCCACGGGATCGCCAGCGACTTGATGAGCGCCTTCGCCCAACCGCGCTGGAAGCCGAACGGCGTGTAGAGCGCCCAGTTCCTGCGGACCGCCGGGTCCCGCAGGTCGAGCATCACCACGCCGTCCTGCGTGATGAGGTTGAAGCCGCGGAAGGAACCCATTCCCTCGGCCTCGGGACCGATGCCCCAGGTCCAGTAGGCGAAGCGGGGGTGATGGACCTTGATCCGCGGCAGCCAGACGTCGCCGTACTCCCAGACCTTCTCGACGGAGACGAAGCCCAGCCCGCGACCGAAGCGCAGCATGTCGCGCAGCTCGGAGGTCGGCGCCATCTTCGACCAGGCCTTGTCGCAGGCCTCGGCGATCTCCAGCGCCTTCGGGTTGTCCTCCTCGCCGGTCGGCGGCCGCATCTCGAGCGGCAGGCCGAGGAGCCCGTCATAGCGGGCGGCGGTCGTGCCCTTCACCCGGTCGTCCTGCTCCATGGCGTCGAGGAGCATGGCGGCGAGCTCGAACTTGCCCTGCTCGAGCTGCACGAGCGCGCCGCGGACGGAAGTTACGCTGTCCCAACCCGGGAAGGTGGCGACGGGCAGGTCGCGGACGGGGCGACCGGCGACGAAGCTCCGAGCGTCGGAGGGCTGCTGCGGCTTCTGGGTCTTCTTGGCCATCAGATCCTCCGCTGCGAGACGGGCATCTCGGGGATGCCGGCGAACGTGGCGGCCGACCCCTCGGTGAGTTCGGTAGCGCCCCAGACCAGCGCATCGACGTGGTCCGGGGAGCCGTCGAAGCCGTCCGGCGTGAACATGCACATCTGGTCTTCGAGCGCCTCGAACGTGCCGACGTGATGCGCGCGCCCCTGCTCGTAGAGCGCCGCGATGGGCTCGGCGCGCGACCGCTTCCCGCGGGATGCGCGGACGGCCGTGTACGGCAGATGCTTGTCGACGGCGCGAAGCGTGGCCTCCACCAGATCGCCGCCGTTGTTCACCTCGGCGACGAGGCGGTCGGCCTTCAGCCGCCGAAAGAGCGCCACGGCCCGGCGCGCCCACCCGAGCGGCGTGTCCCGGCAGGTCTCGTCGGCGAGCACGTAGATCTGCCCGTCCTCGGCCTTGCCGACGGCGACGATCCCGGTCTCGTCCGAGTCCTCGCCGCTCGTCACCGCCGGGTCGATGGCCACCACGATGCGGCGGAGCGTGGGCGCCGACCTGACGCGCAGCGCGTCGAGGTTGGCGCGCGTCCACAGGGCGCCGGGGATGTCCTCTAGGAGTTCGCCCTGCAGCTCCTGGCGGCCCAGGCGCGTGCCCTCGTACTTGGTCACGATCTGGTCGAGGAACGGCCGAGCGAGGTTGGCGCGGTTCTCGTAGGTCGAGCCGGTGGTGATGGCGGTCGTCGGGGCGGCGCGCAGGTCGCGGATGAGGCGCAGCGGTCTGGGCGTCGTCGTCACCACCACGCGCGGGTTCGTGCCAAGCCGGAGACCGAACATCAGGTTCGACCAGGTCTCCTCCCCTCGCCGCCAGGTGGCGAGCTCGTCGGCCAGCGCGGCGTGGTGCTGGGGGCCGCGGAGCAGGTCGGGCTCGTCGGCCGAGTAGGCGGTCGCCATCGAACCGTTTGGCCAGGTGAGGCGGCGCTTCGAGGGTTCGTAGGTCGGCATCGCCCAGGGAGGGCACACCGAAAGCAACCCCGACTCGCCCTCGATGATCACGTCGCGCACGTCGGCCGCCGTCCTGCCAACGATGGCGATACGCCAGCCGGGATGCAGGTCGGTCTGCTCGCGGACCCACTCGGCACCCATGCGTGTCTTGCCGAAGCCGCGGCCAGCGAGGACGAGCCACGTGCGCCAGTCCCCCGCCGGCGCCAGTTGCTTCGGCCGCGCCCAGAGATCGCGCCAGGCGAAGACGAGGTCTTGCTGCTGCTCCTCACTCAGCGCCTCCACCGCGGCCAGCCGGTCCTTCAGCGGAAGCGAGGCCAGCAATTCGCGCACGGAGGGCGTCGACGGCGCCGGCCGGGTCGTGGACTCGGACGTCATGCTTCTCGGGCTCGACGGCGAACGGCTTCAGCCCTGCCCGGTCGAGGATCGCGGTTGCGGCCTGGAGGGCGACCGAGGGCGACAACCTCTGCCGCATGAGCTGCTCCAGCCGCTCGAGCGCCTCCGGCGACTTCTCCAGGGCGAGCTGGCGCAGCTCCCGGTGCTCTCGCGGCAGGCCCCCGGGGTTGCCCGAAACTCCCTTCGGGAACCGGCGCCCCAGCGGGGGTCGCCGTCCCCCTCCGGTTGTTTTTCCGCTGCTCTGAGGGGCGCGCGCCATCACGCCCGAGTAGCGCGCAGGGTGGCGGCCCGTCCAGCGTGGGGATCTCCGGGTGCTCGGCCTCCCAGGCGACGCGGGCGGCGTACTGCGCCGGTAGGTCGGAGCGCTGGCCGTGCTTCACGCTGTTGGTCTGGTGCTTGACCAGGGCGAGCAGGTTGTGCCGGCCCTGAGCGCACTGGGCGGTGACGCAGAGCGGGAACGTGGTGGACTCGCCGCGTTCCTGGGGGCGGGCCGCCTTCCGGGAGGCGGAGCGCGGCCGCCAGCCCCGGTTGCGGTCGCGGGTCAACTCCATCTCCGAAACGGCCTGCCTAGCCGCGCAGACGCGAGCTGGCAGCGTGCAGTGGAGCGCCATGCAGATGAACAGCTCGTCAGGCGACATTTTCACCATCCCATCCCCCTTCGGCTCCCGGTCGCCAGGCCCCGTGCTCAAGGTTTTCACGCCCTAGCACGGCCAGATGCCTGACGCCGGGAGCCGCCACCGACCCGACTACCCGCCCGCTGCTACCAGCCCCATCACCACCTCGGCCCTGGGCTCGTTGACCGACTTCGCCTTCACCGCGTGCAACTCCACGACCTGTGAGTCGTCCTCCCAGGCACCCGCCTTGGTGAGGCCGTCGAGGATCGACTTGGTCAGGTTGTCG
>JAKAMV010000066.1 GCA_021812735.1 Chloroflexota bacterium
GCGCGTCCGGCGGGAGTTCACGCGATGAGCGCCCAGCTGGTCACGCACGTCGACCGCGCCGGGCGCGAGTGGCAGGTGCCCGATGGCTACCAGCCGAGCCAGCCCGGCTTCTGCCGCGGCTGCAACGCGCTCGTGCTGTGGGCGCGCACGCCGCGCGGGAAGTCGACGCCGCTGGATCCGGACGGAACGGCGCACTGGGCGACCTGTCCGCGCGCGAACGACTTCCGGAGGCCGAAGCCATGAGGCGCGAGCAGCTGGACTGGGAGGACCGCCTCTGGGCGGCGAGCCCGATCGCCTACGTCGCGATCGTCGGTGCGCTGTTCCTGGCGGTGCTCGTGGCGGTCGAGATCGCGATCGTCGTCATCGGCGAGCTGGTCGCCTGATGGCCGCGGAGACGCTTGCCCGGGTGTGTGCGACCCCGGTTTCAACTCCATCGCAGGCAGGTCGCCCGTCGTGCCTCACGCGTGACGAGTGGCGCGACTGGCAGGCGTTCAACGCCTCCCTGCCGGCTGGGCACGTGGCGCCGCGCCCGTGCTCAGACTGCCAACCCGAGTACGCGAAGGCGATGCAGAAGCGCGGGCGCTGCGAGAGCCGGCCGCGGGCGCGGATGAGGCGGTCGGCATGACGCCCTACTACGTCGACGACTGGCTCACGGTCTACGCCGGGGACTGCCGCGAGGTCATGGTGTCCATGCCCGAGCAGAGCGTCCAGTGCGTCGTGACGAGCCCGCCCTACTGGGGACTGCGGTCATACGGGACGCCGGCGCAGGTGTGGGGTGGCGACCCGACGCACACTCACGAGTGGGGCGTCATGGAGCGCGGACGCCGGAAGGACATCCTGCCCGCCGAGGAGCCGACGAGCACGGCCCGCCTCGGCGTCGACGAACGGCAGGGGACGGCCCTTCTCGATGGCGGCCGGTACTGCGAGTGCGGGGCGTGGATCGGGCACCTCGGCCTCGAGCCCACGCCGGAGTTGTTCGTCGAGCACTTGGTCGACGTGTTCCGCGAGGTGCACCGGCTCCTTCGGCCGGACGGGACCGTGTGGCTCAATCTCGGGGATACCTACGCTGGCGGCCGCCACACGGATGATGCCCTGGCGGCATGGTCAGCCGAGAACGCGCGCGGTGGTGGCCGCCAGGTCACAGCCTCGCGTCGTCGCGACGATACTCCAGTGCCGCGGTCCGACCTGCGGGTCGATGGTCTCAAGCCGAAGGATCTCGTCGGCATCCCGTGGCGCGTGGCCTTCGCCCTACAGGCGGATGGCTGGTATCTGCGCTCCGACATCGTGTGGGCGAAGCCCAACCCCATGCCCGAGCCGGTCACGGATCGCCCGACGAAAGCGCACGAGTACCTGTTCCTGCTGTCGAAGTCGGCGCGGTACTTCTACGACGTGGATGCCGTGCGCGAGCCCGCACAGTCGGGCCCGAGCGACCTCCGCAAGATGGCCGAGAGTCGAGAGCGCATCGGCGGGCTCGTCGAGGAGCAGACCAATCCGCTGCTCAAGGCGTCGGCGCTGACGAACATCGGGCGGAAGCGCAGCGTCGGCGGCAGGCCGCTCGGTGCGCACGGTGAGGCTGCGCCCCACAGCGACCGGCAGACGGCCGGAGCGAGGACGGGAAGGGGCGCGGGCTGGCGTGACGATCCGTCGACGACGCCCGCCGGTCGCAACCTCCGCTCCGTCTGGACCATCGCCACGGAGCCATACGCCGGCGCTCACTTCGCCACCTTCCCGCAGAAGCTCGTCGAGCCGTGCATCAAGGCGGGCTCGCGTCCGGGCGACACCGTGCTCGACCCCTTCGGTGGCACCGGCACCGTGGCCGTCGTGGCGCAGCGCCTCTCGCGGCGCGCGGTCCTGATCGACCTCAACCCCGAGTACCTGGCGCAGTGCCTCGGCCGCAACCGACAGGCGCCGCTGGGACTGGGGGCGACGGCGTGACGGCGCTCGCCCTCTGCCCGGCCGAGGCGTTCGGGCGCGTGCCGACGACCCTCGCGCGCGCGGAGCGGATCGAGCGGCGGCCGTGCGCCTGCGGGGGCGTCGTCGACGCGGATCCGGACGCGCCGGCTGAGGGCGTGCGCGCACACCAGCGGACGCGGTTGCATCGCGAATGGCGGGAGAGGCGGGAAGCAGCGTGAGCCGCGACGACGGGTTCGAAGTGGCCGACGTCTCGACGTCGCTGTACGACGACCCGAAGGTGCGCGAGCTGTGGCGCCTGCTGGCCGACGAGGGCCTCATGAGCCGGGCGATGGCGCTCTACGAGGCGACGCGACTGGCCAGCTGGCGGCTCGGTTGCCGCGTCTCCGCGGAGGACGCCTGCCCGATCTGGATGCGCCTCGACCCCGCCGTCCTCGCCGCGCTCCGGCAGGCGAAGTTGCTCGATCGATCGTCGCGGATCCCGCAAAAGTCGTGGAAAGGATGGTTCGAAGTGGCTCGCGAACGGCGCGAGAAGGCGCGCGAACGCTGGCGCCGACACAACGACAACCGCGTGAAACACGATGCGGATACCGCGTTGGCACCGCGCGGTAGCCACGCGGATACCGCGGCTACCGTACCGTCCGTTCCTACCGTTCCTCCCGTCCGTCCGTCTGTATCTACAGGCTCTACAGAAGCCAGTGGAGTGGAGGCGGCCCGACCGGCCGCTGTTCAGCCTCTCAGTGACTGGTTCGGCGACCCTGTCCGTGCCAAGCCGACGAGGGCTGCGTCGTGAAGACGTACAGCCGGGACACATTCGAGAAGGCGCGCCAGGCGTGGTCCGATGGCGAGTTCGACGAGCGCTGGGAGCCGTACCGTCGAGCGGCCGGAGAACGCGGCTACCTGTTCCCGCCGACGGGCAGCCGGCACGACGACCGCGACGTCGAGCGTCCGTCGCAGCGTGCCGTCATCTGGCGAGCGATCGACTTCTCGCCCGAGTGGCTGCTGACCGTCGTCCGCCACTCGTCGTCCTGGTCACAGGTCGTGGCCTCGATCGTGGCGCACGACACGGCGCTGCGCGATGACGCCGACCTCGACGAACGCGGCGCTGAGATGGACCGTGCCGCTCGTCCGACTCGCGGCGAGGCGATGGAGTCGCTCCGCTCGATCATGGGACGGTTCGGGCAATGAGCGCCAGGACGTGCGAGCTGTGCGGCGCGACCTCGGACGACGTGCGCGTGCAGCTCGCCTGGTACAAGCACGACATCGCGCATCGCTGCGGCATGCCGCAGGTGCAGACGGCAGCGCGCTGCGACGACGTCGCCGAGTGCCGGCGTCGCTGCCTGGCGAACGGCGATCCGTGGCCGCTGGTCGCGAGCTACGACGAGGTCGTGCGCCCGCGTCCCGAGCCCGCCCCCACCCCCGTCGCTGTCGCTGTCGCGATCGCACCGCAGCGGCCTGAGCCTGAGCCAGAGGAGGCGACCGCGTGGTTCGAGTGAGGGAAGGGGGGGTCGGATCCTTGGGGCGGCGCGTTTTCTTAGGACCGCCTGGCAGCACGGCGCACACGAAGTCAATTTTCGAAATGCCTTTCCCTGGCGGCGAGGGGGCCCGGGAGAAGGGCGGGTCGCGGCATGACTGACGTCGTCCTCGCCATCGACCCCGGATCCGAGCAGTCCGCCTGGATCGCCTACGACGCCGGCACGGGCCGCCCCCGCGCGTTCGCGAAGCAGCCGAACGAGGTGCTTCTCGCGCAGCTCCGGGCCGGTGTCTCGCCCGATGCCGAGGTCGTCGTCATCGAGTGGACGGCGCCGCGCGGCATGCCGGCGTCCGCCCAGCTGTTCGAGACGCTGTGGTGGGCGGGCCAGTTCGCCGAAGCGGCGCACTCGGTGCGCGTCGAGCGGCTGCTCCGCTCCGACGTGAAGCGCCATCTGTGCGGCACGACCGCGGCCAAGGATTCGAACGTCATCGCCGCGCTCGTCGATCGCTTTGGCAGCGCCGGCGGTCGGCGGGCGGCCGTGGGCGTGAAGTCCGCGCCCGGCCCGCTCTACGGCGTCCATGCCGATGTCTGGCAGGCCCTGGCGCTCGCCGTGACCTGGCAGGACCTGGAGAGCGCCTCATGACCCGCCGCATCGTCGAGGTCGATCCCGACTTCATGGCCTGGCTCGTGGTGTGGGCGTGGCGCTTCGGCGCCGTCATCGTCGTCATTCGGGGCGCCGGCGGACAGCCGCAGCCGCTGCTCCTGCCGACGTGGGAGGTGGCACGTGCCTGACCTGCGGACCTACGACATCCCGCGCGCCGCCGTCGCCATCGCCTTCGAGGACGCGCTCGAGGGCGTCGAGCACTGGCGCCGCGTCCACGAGCAGCAGCATCGCTGCGGGGGCGCCTGCGTCCGGGGCATGGAGCTCTTGTGGGCGCAGCTGATCTTCGCGACCTGGACCGACCCGCGCGTCGGGGCCGACGACCTGCGCGTGGCGATCGAGATCACGTTCGGAGGAGTGCGATGAGCGAGCACCGCGTCACCCCGCGCTGGCAGTGGATGGCGAACCCGCCGCACGCCCGCATCGGCTACCGCGTCGCCGTGTGCGGCGACTGCGGGCGACCGATCGAGCAGGACGCGGCGAAGCGCTGGGTACACGCCCGAGTGGCAAGGGAGAGGGTGGCGTGAACGACATCGACGCGATCCGTGCGCGCCTGGAGGGCGGCTTCGGTGACATCGAGCAGGCGGCTGAGGACGTCGGCACTCTGCTCGGGGAGCTGGACGAGGCCGAGGCCCGCGCCGCCGCCCTCGCCGAGCGCGAGGCACTGGTGAGGGCGGCGATCGAGTACCTCGCGTCGGACGGCAGTCACGGCCTGTACGACGCCGGCTGGATGGTTCGGGCGCGACAGAGCCTCGTCGCGCTGGTCGGCGGCGTCGGGTCGATCGAGGCTGCGCAGGACAAGATGATGACCGTCTACGGCGAGCCGATCGCGTCGCCCCGCCACCCTCGCGAAGACGCCCGAGGCCGCACGATGAGCGAACACTGCCCGACCTGTGGGCGCCCCGCCCGGATCGCCGTCGACGACGCGGAGGGCGCGCACCACTACGAGCCCGTCGAGCCCGCCGCCCTCGCCGAGCGCGAGGCGCTGCGAGAGCGGTTGAGGACGGCGCTGGAGACGATCCCGTTCAGGGAGTTCGGCGAAGCGCAGGCAAACGGACTCGACGCGTGGGGCGCGTGGAAGTGCTTCCGCGAGGCCGCCACCGAACACATCCGCGCCGCCCTCGCGGAGACGCCGGAGGAGACACGATGAGCGACCTGCGCGATCTGCCCGAGCGAGTCGTGGTGGACCAGCACGGCCACTACTGGCGCGACTACGGCGACTACTGGTCGATGTGCCCAGTCAGCGAGGAGAACATCTCGACGGAGCCGGTCGCGGTCTACGTCCGTGCCGCCGCCCTCGCCGAGCGCGAGGCGGAGGTGGAGCGATGGCGGAAGGCGCTGGAGATCATCGCCGCGCCGTGGGTCGATCCAGCGCCAGACGCGATCGGTGTCAGCGCCCGGAACGTCGCCCGTGCCGCCCTGACGAGGCATCCGGAGATTCGCGCCGCCCTCGCGGAGACACCGAAGGCCGAGCCATGAGCGAGCAGCGCCCGCGTGTGTGGCCGCCGCGCATCGGGATGCCCGGCTGGCACTACGTCAACATGTTCGGCGAGCTGGTCAAGGACTTCTTCGGCACGACGGCCTACATCGTCGGGTCGGCGGCCGAGGCTACGCTGCGCGGCGAGAAGGGCGAGGTCGTCGGCAGTCGCACGTTCCGCGACGTGGACATCCGTGTGATGCTCCCCGAGCGATACGAGGCCGAAGGCTATGCGCACATCGGCGGCGCTCCGCTCGGCACGAAGTGGTCAGCGATCTGCCTCGCGTTCTCGGCACTCGGAGAGAAGATCACCGGCCTGCCCATCGACTTTCAGGTGCAGAGCATCACCGAGGGCAACGCGCAGCCGGGGCCACGTTGGCCGATCGGACTGCGTCTGCCCCGGTTCGCGGATATTCAGGCCGAGCCGGTGGGTTGTCACTGTGGGGCGATGCACTGGGCCGGTCCGTGTCCCGTGCATGGTGCGCCGGAGGACGAGCGATGAGAGAGCCGACGACCATCCTCGTGTCGCTCAGGGCCGTCGACCGCGCGACACCGGGCCTGCGGCGCCTCTCGCGTCAGTTGCGCTGGTTGCGTTGGCGGCGCTGGTGGGCACGGCACGGCAGAACCATCGTGATCGTCGCCGCGGTCGTGTTCGTCGCGCTCATGGAAGCCTTCGGCTGGCGATGGCCCCAGCTATGAACCTCCGCTGCGCGCTGGGCCTGCACGACTTCCGGTGGCCGCCGCATCACTTCTGGCCGGGCGACCTGTGGGTCGACGTTCGCGTCGAGTGTCCGCGTTGTGGCGCCCGTCGGGTCGCGCATTGTCATCCCGACCAGCATTGGAAGGAGCGGCATCCCGACAAAGGCGATCCCCTGCCGCCGACGCGCCCGAATCCATCGAAGCGGGAGCTGATGCCGTGAGGCGCTTCGCCCTGCTCTTCGCTGCGGAGTCCGCCCTACGCCTTCCGCGGCCTGCCGGTCGGCCGCGGCTTCTCCAGCCATGCCTCAACATCCGACCAGCGCCACACCGGACCCATTGCGAGGTCGACGATCGGCGTCGGAAAGTCGGCGTGACGAGCGCGCCACGCATCGACGGTGTTGGGCGCGACCCCCGCCGCCACGGCGATCTCGACGCGCCCGACGAGCTCGGGCACATTTTCTCCGGCGAGCCAACGCGCCGCAGCGCCGCGCGTGGCGAAGACTGGTGCGCCAGCATTGACCACGGGCTCTGCGACGGCCTGATTACGGACGCTGACAGCCGCCCAACCCTGCCCGAACGCGCCCCAGTCGCCTCTCTCTACGGTCCCCACCTCGCGCCCATCGACACTGACACGGGCATACCCAGCCGTGATTGTCTCGATCTGCATTTCTCATTCCTTTCAGCGCGCGTAGGCGTTGTACTCGCGGCCGGCCTTCAGCGCGTCGATGATCTGGGACGCCTCGGCCTTCGTCATGCCCCCCGTCGTCTGACGGCGGGTGAGACCGGGCACCTGGCTCAGGAACCGCACGCCTGCCAGCGCCAGGATGTAGCTGATCTGCTTCTCGGTCGCCATCTTGGTCCCTTCCTCTCGCTCTCTCAATCTGATGGGCGCAGTCTGACACATTCCATGGCATTTGTCAATCCCTCTCGCACACTTTGGATGCCCTCTTTCGCGGCGATTTTTACGGATGTTCACCCGCATGACCGGCCATGGGCGTCATGAAGCGCCTTGCCCTGCTCGCGTTCGTCGCTCTCCATCGCCGCGAGCCGGACCGCGCCACGGCGATCTGGCGACGGAGCGATGGGGACCCGAAGCTCTCGGCGTCGCTCGATCGCGGCATCCGACAGTGCGCCGAGGGCCAGGTCGCGCCGTTCGACGACCCGCTCGACAGCGACGACGCGATCGAGCCACTCGACCGGCGCCTCGTCGAGCTGCTCGCCGAGCCGATCCCGTGGTCGGACGAGGAGCAGGCGGCGCTCACCGAGCGCGTGCTTCGGGCGCAGCGCGTGCGGAAGTCGAGGGCGTCATGAGCCACGTGGAACCGCGGATGAGCGAACCCGAGATGGACGCCGACGGCTACCCGACCGAGGCGACCCTGGCAGCCGTGCGCGAGTGGGTGATCTCCGGCTTCGCCGCCTGTGACGCGCTGCTGCGCTTCGTGCAGCGAGCATGGAACTGGCCCGACCTGTTCGTCCGCCTCGCCTACCGCAAGCGTCCGTGGCGGGGCGGCCAACTGAACCGCCGCTGGCTGGTCAGCACGGGGGGCTGGTCGGGCAACGAGTCCCTGATCGGCGCCCTCGAGGACAACACCCTGTTCTGGCTGCTCTGCTGGGAGAAGTCCGAGCGCGGCGGCCATTACGAGTTTCGGGTGCCGGAGCCATGAGCCCGCTTCGCGGCATGCGTCCCTATCGCCCCGACTACCTGCCCTGCGCCGCCTGCGGCCAGCCGATCCGGGGCGAGGCGCGCATGGTCGGGCGCGAGGTGTACCACCTGCTCTGCGTCCCCCACGGCGAGCCGTCGCCCGAGCTCGCGGAGCGCATCGCGCGCCGGAGGGCGATGGCTGCGAAACGTGCCGCGCGGCATGAGGCGCCGAGGCGGGGATGAGTGCCGTCGTCGAGCTGCTGACGAAGTCGCAGGCCGCCGAGCGCCTCGCGGTGTCCGTCCGCACGCTCGAGCGCCTCATCTCGACCGGCCAGATCCGCGTGCTGCACATCGGGCAGCCCGGCAGTCGCAAGCCCGCGACGCGGATCAAGACGTCCGAACTTGCCGCGTACATCGCACATCTCGAAGGCCGGCGGGTAGCATGAAGCCCCGGAGGTGGGTGATGGCGGCGAGGCGGCGCCAGCATCGCGGCGAGGGATCGGTCTACTACTCGCGTTCGCAGCGCCAGTGGATCGTCCTGTACCCGCTCGGGATGCGGGACGGGCACCGGCGGCGGATCAAGCGCCGCTGCGCGTCCGAGGACGCCGCGAACCACGAACTCGACGTCCTGCGCCGGACCTACGGCGCCGGTGGCGACCCGGCGACCATGACGCTCGACACCTACCTCCAGGCCTGGCTCGCTTCCTACGGCCCGTCCGTTCGCGCCCGGACCCGGATCAGCTACGAGGGCCATGTCCGGCTGCACATCAGCCCGCTGCTCGGCGGCATCGTCGTCGCGAAGCTGCGGCCGCGCGACGTCGAGCGCCTCGTCGCCGAGCGCCTGCAGGCCGGCTGCTCGCCATCGACCGTCCACCGCATCATCTCGACGCTGCACAACGCGCTCGAGCAGGCGAAGGACCGGCGGGCGATCCTCGACAATCCCGCCGACGGAGTGCGGCTGCCGAAGGTCGAGCGCGACCCGATCGTGCCGATGTCGCGCGCCGATCGCGACGCGATCCTGGCGGCCGTCAAGGGCGAGTGGTTGGAGCCGATCGTGCGCCTGCTGCTCGGGACCGGGATGCGGCTGGGCGAGGCATGCGGGCTCGACCAGGGCGACGTCGATCTCGTCCGCAGGTTCGCCCGGGTCCGCGTGTCCAAGACGCTCGTGCGCTCGGTGCCGGTCAGCGACGACGCGATCGCCGGCATCCGCCAGGCCATCGCCCGGGCCCCGCGCGTCGGGAGGGACGAGCCGCTGTTCTTCGGGCCCCGCCGCACCCGCGCCGGCCACTTCGCACGGCTCCAGACGTCGTCGGTCTCGCACGCCCTGCCGGAGATCCTCGAAGCGAAGCAGCAGCCCCGCCTGCACCCGCACCTGCTGCGCCACGGCGCCGCCACGCTGATGCTCGCAGCCGGCGTCCACGAGCGGACCATCGGCGCGCAGCTCGGGCACCGCTCGCGCGCCTCGACGCGGATCTACGAGCACGTCGTGCCGGAACTCCAGCGCGACGCCGTCTCGACCCTCGACATGCCGATCGCGAAGGAGGACGCAGGATGAGCGACGCGCAGGATATGGCCGACCCTCCGCACGGACCCGATTGTCCGACGGACGAAGCCGCCCACATTGCATGGATCGAAGCCGGGTACACGCTGGCGAAGTGGTGGAAGGCCGGCGACCCAAAGGCGAAGGAGCAAGAGAACGAAGGCGAGGTCCGCAAGATGCTGGCTCGCTGGCAAGCGCACGGGATCGTCGTCGCGTCCGACTCCCTCGACGCCGCGTGGCCCGAGGCTGAGGCGGCGCTGCCGGAGGGGTGGACGCTGGAGATCCGGCAGGTGCGCGAGTTCCGCGTGCTGCGCCCCTACAACGTCGTCACGGGGCAGCCGGGAGAGACGATAGAGGCCCTGATCGGGTATTCGGCTACCGCCACGAACTTGCGGACGCCTGATGACGGCTCGATGGGCGGCGGCCAGTACCAGACGGTGGGCGCGATGGCCGACACTCCCGTCGCCGCCCTCCGCGCGCTAGTCGCGAAGCTCCGCGAGCGCGCGTAACCCATGCCGCCGACCCCTCCCCGGTCCGTCTCGCGGTGCAATCGGCGTCCAGTTAGGCGTCCAACGGCGCCGATTCACGCACGAAACGATCGGATTGTGGATCCGACGGTTGCGGGTTCAAGTCCCGCAGGCCACCCCACTTCCCCGATCAATGTGAACGACTGTTCACGCCCGATTCCGCCTCGTCGCGACACGATCGGCGTCCAGATCGGCGTCCAGCTGGACGCCTGTATCGACGGCCATCGATGGCCGGCCCGGTGCTCCTGATGGCTCTGCCTCCTGCTCCCCGGGAGGCAATGCCACCCCTTACGCTGCGCGACCTCGACGTGCTGCGGACGTGGGCGCGGACCGGGTCTGAGGCGGAAGCCGCGCATCAGCTCGGCGTGTCACGGCGCACGGTCGCGCGCCACCTCGAACGCTGCCGGCGCGAGTGCAAGGTGCAGGCCACAGTCCAGGCGCTGTGGATCCTGTTCGGGGACGACCGCGCCGCGTAGGACTTGCGTTCCCCTCTCGTCCGCCATTCGGCACGTCACAAAATGAGAACTACCCACTCGACCGGGTAGGTGCTCACGCTGTCAGGCGTGGTCCTCTCGTCCGCCACGCTTCTCCCTCCCCTGCGATCGGCGCCCGCTCCCCGCCAGGGCGGGCGCCACTTCATGGGCCGATGACGGAGCAGCGGCAATGGGATGGGGATGACGTGCCAGCCGTCACGGTCCGTCAGATGGTCCTCGACGACCACGGCCGCCTCGTCGTCGTCGAGAGGTTCGTCGCGCGCGCCGAACCCGCCCTGTTCGACCCGCGCGATGGCGTCGTGCCGCGCATGCAGCTCGTCGAGGATCGTCAGGAGCGCATCGACGCGATGGTCAGCCTCGTGCGCTGGACCCTCGGCTTCGCCGGTCTCGGTGTCGCGCTCGCCGTGCTCGACATCCTGGGCCAGGCGGCCGGACTGCTGAAATGACGCGCGACGACTTCGGCACGCTCTGCGCGCTCGGCCTGCTCCTCGTCGTGCTGCTCTCGTTGCTCGGGGGGTCGGCGCAGTGGGACTGAAGTCGAGCTTCGACATGCTCCCGCGCTCGTTCGAGCAGTACCGGCAATGCTGCAACTCCCGGCTCGACCTCGAGCACCTGCCGTCCTGTCCGACGCAGGTCCGGCTCGACTGCTCGCGTCACGTCCCGCCGATCGGCTGGCGCGAGTGCCGCCTCTGCGAGGACGAGGGCACGACGTGCCGCTGGCACCCCTGCGAGACGTGCGGCCAGCCGGTCGAGCGCGTCCAGACCCGCTTCTGGCCCGTGAAGCGCTACCAGCACGGCGCCGGCGAGGCGCGCTCGCACATCGCCGAGCCCGCCACCGGTGCCGCATTCGACGCACAGGGGGAACGGCTGTGAAGAGCCAGGGCTACGTCCGTGTCCGCGTCAACGGGAAGTGGCACGACGACGAGGGCAGGACCCGCGCCGACTCGAAGATCGAGTGGCACGTCACCGAGTGCGGCCTGCGCTTGGGCGAGCCCGGCGCGCCCGACGCGCCGTGGTTCAGCCGCCAGGAAGCGATCCCGCCCACCGCCGCGCGCTGCGGGACCTGCATCCGGCTCGAGGAGTTCCACGAGCGATGATCGAGGGCTTCGACGTTTCGACCTGGCAGGCCGCGCTCCCTCACGCGGAAGGGTGTGCGTTCGCCTTCGCCCGGGCGACCTACGGCTCATCGCCCGATGTGCGTTACGCGCAGCATGCCGCCGCGATCCGTCAGGCGGGCCTCGTCCTGGGCGCCTACGCCTTCGGGATCAGCGGGAGGACGATCCCGGTCGCCGATCAGGCGCGGGTCTTCCTCGAAGTGGCGGCCGAGGCCGACCTGCTCGCGCTCGATCTCGAGGCCGAGCAGGGCAGGGTGCCGATGAGCGTGACCGAGGCGCGCGCGTTCATCGCCGCCATCCATGCCGCCGGCCGCAAGATCGGGCTCTACCACTCCGCCTCCGGCTTCCCGGCCGACGCGTGCGGGGCCGACTGGCGCTGGGTCGCCGCATGGGGCGAGACGCCGCCGGCCATCGCCTGGACCTTCTGGCAGTACAGCGCGAGCCCGTTCGATCGCGATCGCTTCGCCGGCGACCTCGCCGCGCTGCGAGCGCTCGCAGGAGGGAGCGACGACATGCACTTCATCGCCGCCGTGGGGGGCCTGACCAGCTCGCGCCGGCTTCGCGTCCCCGCCGGCACGTTCATCAGCGGGCTCGACGGGCAGCCGCTGGCCGGGCCGCTGAAGGCCGCCGCGGACCTCGTGTTCGTCGGCAACGGCGACGCCCACTCCGACCAGCGGGTCGTCCTGGTCAGCACGGGCAACCCCTACGCCGACAAGGTCGTCCGTCCGACGCTCGGCATGGTCTCGGACGGCGAGATCGTCGACGCGCCGTCGACCTCCTCGGACTCGGCGGGTCACGCGGTCGAGTTGCGCGTGGACGGCGTGGTGAAGGCCGCCGTCCGGATCTAGAGGGAAGGAGAACGACAGTGAGCGACCTGACCATCGCGAACCTGACCAGCGTGGCGGGCGCCGTGGTGCTCGTCACGATCCTCGTCGAGGTCATCAAGCGCGCGGCCGCCCTGACGTCCGCGGCGGTCGACCGCTTCGGCCCGGCATTGGCGATCGCCCTCGGCGTCGTCGTCGTAGTCGCGGCCACGCTCCTCACCGCCCCGATCACGCCGGCCGGCGTCGGCCAGGCCGTGCTGACGGGCATCCTCGCCGGCGCCGCGGCCGCCGGGCTGTCCGACGTCGTCGGGTCGGCCGGCAAGTGATGCGGGACGCCGTCGATCAGGCGATCGCCGCGGCCGCCCAGCCGCTGCAGCAGCGCTTCCGCGCCCAGGTTGCCCTCGGGGGCCCCGACCGCGTCGCCGCGTTCGACCTCCCGGCCGACCTCACCGACGAGGAGCTGCTCGGGCTGATCTCCGGGCTTGCTCGCGAGTTGCGTGCCCAGATCGCCACGCAGCGCGCGCAGGGCCCACGCCCGCGCCTCCTGGTGCCAGCCTGATGCCCACCGCGCCGCTCGCGACGTGCGCTCATCCCGGATGCCCGAACCGCGTCCGGCGGGGCTACTGCGCCGTCCACCGCGCGACGAGCTCGCGGAACCACTTCGGCGTGCCGCGGCAGCGCCGCGGGTACGACGCGGCCCACGACCGCGCGCGCCTGGCGATGCGCGGCCGGCCGTGCGAGCTCCGCTACTCGGGCTGCACCGGCCTCGCGACCGTCCGCGATCACGTCGTCCCGGTGAGCCGTGGCGGCGCGGGCGGGCTTGGGCGCCCGAGCTGCGCGCACTGCAGCAACGTCCAGGGGGCCCGGCTCGCAAACGAGGCGCGGGGCTGATGGGCGCGCGCGGTCCGGCCCCGACCCCGACGGCCCTGAAGCTCGTCCGCGGCACGGCGCGCCGCGACCGGATGAACCCGGCCGAGCCGATGCCCGGTGCCCTCGAGGTTGGCTCGGTCCCGCCGCCCTGGCTGATGGGCGTCCGCCGCCGGCGGGCGTGGGTCGAGCTCGCGGAACTCCTCGGCGACCAGCATGTTCTCACGGCCATGGACGCCGCGGCGCTCGCGCTGCTCGTCGACGCGTATGGCGACTACCTCGAGGCGAGCGACCTGATCCACGGCCTGGCCTGCGCCCACTGCGGCCAGTCGCTGCGCTCCCGCGCCGGCTGCTCGCGGCCGCGCCTGGTGGGCGAGGAGGAGCTCGAGCGGATCCCGCACACGCCGGGGCGGCGCTACTACGCGACGAAGACGGAGACGGGCTCGCTGATGGTCCGGCCGCACCCCGCCCTCGGCGAGCGGGAGAAGGCCTGGGCGCGCGTCGTGTCGCTCCTGAAGGAGTTCGGCATGACGCCGGCGCAGCGCACGCGGATCTCGCAGGTCGCGCCGGAGGAGCACGATCCGATGGCTGACCTGCTCGGGGTCGAGGCATGATCGCGCACCCGCCGGACCGCGCGGCCGCGCTCCGCGCCGAGTGGGAGACCGCCGGCGCGATCGTCACCACCTACGCCCGCGACGTCGTCGAGGGGCGGGTCATCGCGAACCGGTACATCCGCCTCGCCTGCCTGCGCCACCTCCAGGACCTTGAACTGGGCGCGGGCCGCGGCCTTCGCTTCGACCAGGCGCGCGCGGGCCGCGCGATCGCGTTCTTCCGGAACCTGCGGCTGCACGAGGGCCAGTTCGAGGGGAAGCCGTTCATCCTCGAGCCCTGGCAGGGGTTCAACATCGGCTCGCTCGAGGGCTGGCAGGCACAGGACGAGGACGGGACGTGGGTCCGGCGCTTCCGAAACGCCTACATCGAGACGGCCAAGGGCTCGGGCAAGACCCCGATGGCCGCCGGGCACGGCCTGTACTCGATGAACAGCGGGCAGGCCGGCGTCCAGGTGTTCAGCGCGGCGGCCGGGCGCGACCAGTCCGCGATCGCCTGGCACGACGCCGACCTCATGGTCGAGAAGTCGCCGGCGCTCGCGGCGCGCATCCAGCGCTTCGCGCATGCGCTCGCCGGGCCCAAGGAGTCGAGCTTCACCTACGTCTCGAGCGAGGCGAAGAACCTCCACGGGAAGCGCGTCTTCGAGGCGATCATCGACGAGGAGCACGCCCACCCGGGCCCGGACGTCATCGACGCGATGCGCGCCGGCACGAAGGCCTGGCGCGACGCGATCATCTTCCGGATCACGAACTCTGGGTTCGACCGCCACTCGATCTGCTGGCAGGACCACGAGTACTCGGTCAACGTGCTCGAGGGCGTGCTCGAGGACGATTCCTGGTTCGCGTTCGTGGCCGGGCTCGACATGTGCGACGAGCACCGCCCCGGCGGCGCGCCGATCGACGGCTGCCCGGGCTGCGACCAGTGGACCGACGAGGCCGTCTGGCCGAAGGCGAACCCGAACATCGGCGTCTCGCTGCCCGTGCGCTACCTGCGCGAGGTCGTGCGCGAGGCGCAGGGCAAGCCGTCGGCGCAGTCGATCGTGAAGCGCCTGAACTTCTGCATCTGGACCGAGGGCTCCGGGAAGTGGCTCGACGTCGCCCGGTTCGTCGCCGCCTGCGACGTGGACGGGCCGGACCCGCTGCCGGCGGGGCGGACGGGCTACGGCGGCCTCGACCTCTCCTCGACGACCGACCTCTCCGCGTTCGCGTTCCTCGCCCCGCGGGAGGCGTGCCCGATCGAGGATCACGCCGGGCGCTGCTACGACCTGCGGGTCTGGTTCTGGATGCCGAACGAGAACCTCGCCGAGCGCGTGCGCCGCGGCCACGTCCCCTACGACGTCTGGGCGCGCGAGGGCTGGATCGAGCTCACGCCGGGAAACCGCATCGACCGGCGCTACATCCTGCGTCGCGTCGTCGGCATGAGCGGCCAGCTGCTCGGCCTCGGGTACGACCGCTGGGGCATGGACGAGATGACCCGCGACCTGCAGGACGCGGGGTTCGACCGCGACACGAACGGCTTCCTGCTGCCGGTCGGCCAGGGCTACAGCTCGCTCGCGGCGCCCTCGAAGCGGCTCGAGGCCGACATCGCCACGGGTTGGGCCCACCACGATGGCAACCCCGTGCTGTCCTGGATGGTCGCGAACGCCGTCGCCGACCAGGACGCGGCGGGCAACGTGAAGCCGGACCGCGAGCGCAGCTCCGAGAAGATCGACGGCGTCGCGGCGTGGCTCGACGCCCTGTTCGCGTGGTCCGTCGCACCGGCGCCGGAGGAGGCCTTCGCGTCGGTCTACGAGCAGCCGAGGAGCTTGTACGTATGAGGCGCGTCGACGTCGTCCTCGCTGCCCTCGACGGCTTCGACGTCGGGCTGCTCCTGCTGGCCGCCGGCCTGGCGCTCGTATGGCCGCCGCTGGCCCTCATCGTCACTGGTGGCGTGCTCGTCCTAGCCGCGTTCCTCGCTCGCTGGAGGGCCGTCTGATGCTGCTCTCGCGGATCTTCGCCGCAGACGCGCCGACCCCCTCGCCGTTCGCCGACTACTGGTACGAGCCACGCGGGATCCGCACGGGCTCGGGCGTCGAGATCACGCCGGAGTCGGCGATGACGCTCGCCGCGGTGTACGCCTGCGTCCGTGTGATCAGCGAGACGATCGCGTCGGTCCCCCTGCACGTCTACCAGCGCGTCGGCGATGACAGCAAGCGCCCGGCCACGAACCATCCGCTCGAGGACCTGCTGCACGATCAGCCGAACCGCTGGCAGACCGCGATCGAGTTCCGCCAGATGATGACGGCCTTCGCGCTCCTGCGGAAGTTCGGCATCGCCGAGATGATCCCGGGCCCGCGCGGGCCTGTCGACCAGCTGAAGCCGCTGCATCCCGACCTCGTCCGCGAGGAGATCATCGCCTCAACGGGCGTCCACCGCTACCTGTACCGCGATCCACTGCAGGACGGGGTCGAGCGCGTCCTCCTCGACGACGAGGTGTTCGTCCTCCGCGGTGAGTTCGGCCGGAGCGTCCTCGACTATGCGCGGGAGACATTCGGCCTCGGGCTCTCGATGGAGCGCTACGCGGCGAAGCTCTTCGGTCGCGGCAGCCGGCACACCGGCGTGCTGTCCCACCCAAAGACGCTCTCGGATCCCGCGCGGGCGAACCTGCGCAGCGCGATCGACGAGTACCAGGTCGGGGGCGCCCGCGAGGGGCGGCCGATGATCCTCGAGGAGGGCATGACCTGGCAGAGCGTGACGATCACGAACAAGGACGCCGAGTTCCTCTCCTCGCGGAAGTTCAACAACGCCGACGTCGCCCGGTTCTTCGGCGTCCCGCTGCACAAGATCGCCGAGCTCGACCGCTCGACGAACAACAACATCGAGCAGCAGGCGATCGAGTTCGTGACCGACACGATGATGCCGTGGGCCGAGCGCTGGGAGCAGGCGATCCGGCGCGACCTCATCCTCGCGCCGCAGACCTACTTCGCCGAGCACAACCTCGATGGCCTGATGAGGGGCAACCTGCAGGCGCGTTACGAGGCCTACGCGATCGGCCGCCAGTGGGGCTGGCTCTCCACGAACGACATCCGCCGGCGCGAGAACATGAACCCGATCGCCGGCGGCGATGACGACTACCTGACGCCGCTCAACATGACGACGGGCGGTCTCGGCGGCCCCACCGCGATCGAGTTCGCCCCGCGCCCGTCGGCCGAGGCGATGCACATGCTGCACGTGCTCGTGCACGACGCGGCCGCGCGCGTCGTGCGGAAGGAGCAGGCGGCGATCGGCAAGCTCGGGGAGCGCACGGGCGCCACGGGCGAGGCCTGGCACGAGGGCGTCGCGGCGTTCTACCGGGAGCACGCGGAGTTCGTCGCGTCGGTCCTGCGGCTCGACCTGGCCGCCGCCGGGCGGTACGCCGCGGCGCAGTGCGGCCGGGTGCTCGCTGACGGGCCCGCGATCCTCGTCGATGACGACGGCGAGATTGTCTCCGACCTGACCTCGCTCGCGCTGCAGGTCTCCGCGCCGCTGCGGCTGGCCGCCTGAAAGGAGCCGACCGATGCTCTACCCCCACGTCGTCCAGGCGGTATTCGGCCGGCCGTGGGCGATCATGCCCGAGACCCTCCAGGTGATCGTCGACCTCGCCCGCTTCCGGGCCGAGGGCGGCCGCCTGTCGGAGGAGGAGATCGCCGAGCGGCTGTCGTCGGCGCAGGAGGCCGCGGGCCCGCGCTCCGGCGGCCGCCGCACCGGCGCCGTGGCGGTCCTGCCGTTGTACGGGACGATCGTGCCGCGCGCCGGCATGATGGTCGAGATGTCGGGCGGCACATCGATCGAGCGGTTCCGCGCCGCCTTCCGCGAGGCCCTCGCCGATGAGTCGGTCGGTTCGATCCTGCTCGACGTCGACTCGCCCGGGGGCATGGTCGACGGCGTGCCGGAGATCGCCGACGAGATCCGCGCGGCACGGGGCCGCAAGCCGATGGCGGCGGTCGCCAATACGCTCATGGCCTCGGCCGCCTACTGGCTCGCCTCGGCGACCGACGAGATCATCGCGACCCCCTCATCCGCGGTCGGCTCGATCGGCGTCTTTACCGCGCACGACGACCTGTCTGCGGCCTACGAGCAGGCCGGGATCCGCACCACGCTGATCAGCGCGGGCAAGTACAAGACCGAGCTCGCCGACGTCCAGCCGCTCTCGGACGAGGCGCGCGCGGCGCTCCAGCAGAGCGTCGACGACACCTACGCGCTGTTCGTGGGGGCGGTCGCGAAGGGTCGCGGGGACACGTCGGCGAACGTCCGTAACGGCTACGGGCAGGGGCGCGTCCTCACCGCGCAGCGCGCCGTCACGGCCGGGCTCGCCGATCGCGTCGGCACGTTCGACGAGGCCGCCGCGCGCCTCGCGTCGGGGAAGGTCCCGACGCGCTCGACGCGTGCTGAGGAGGAGCCCACGATCCGCCTCGAGATCGCGGATTCCGCGACCGTCGCGCTCGATGCGCTGGGGGAGCAGCTCGACGGGATCGACCTGCCCGTTGCGGTGCCGGCGGAGGTCGGCGCGGACAGCCCGGAGGCGCTCATGGGCGTCGATGTGCTCCTCGAGGTCGCGAAGGCGCGCGCACGGGCCCATGCCCGGACGTAGGATTGAGGCGTGAACTCCCCGCGCTCGAGCCGCGCGGCCCTGACGTGCCTCGTCCAGGGGCACGACTACCCGGACGACTGGACGATCCGTCCGGCCTGGGTCGGCGCCGGGATCTCGATCCCCAAGGTCCACTTCGACCGCGCCTGCCGGCGCTGCCGCACGATGGAGCACGTCTGGGCGGATATCGAGGGCGACCGCTCGGCGATGCCGCGCGGCATGACGCTGCGCGAGTGGCTCGAGTCGCACGGGGCCTCCGTCCAGGCGCCGCCCGGGATCGTCCACTACCCGCTCATCGCCGAGGTCGAGCGCCTGCGTCGGGCGGCTGCGAAGTGAGCCGGCTCCTGTTCCTCGTGCGCTCGCTCGGCGTCCGGCACGGACTCCGCGTCTGGATCCGGCAACACCGCGCACCCGCCCACCCATGGCATGCGCACCCCGGCGAGCGGCCCGACTTCCCGGGCTACCGCAGAGAGGGCCGAAAGGCCCATTGACGAACACAGAACGCGCGTTCTAGCGTCGCAGGCGAACTGAATCAGGCCCGCGATCCGGGAGGCTCCGTCGAGACCCGACGGGCGCGGGTGACACAGACAGGCGACACCCGAAGGTGCGCGCAGCTGTCGTCCGTGAGCAATCACGGCGCCGGTTGCGCGCTTTGTGTTTCCGGCGCCCAAAGCGCAGGAGACACGACCGATGCCTCTGGGCCTGTACCAGCAGCTCGAGTCCGAGCAGCGCGAGCTGCAGGACGAAGAGCGCGCCATCATCGCCGAGGCCGAGCATCGCGCCACGTCGTCCGGAGGCACGAAGGGCTTCACGGACGACGAGACCGAGCGGCTGTCCGCGATCGACCGGCGCCTGTCCAGGATCGGAACCGACATGTCGCGCCTCGACCAGGCGCGCGAGCGCGATCGCCTCGGCCCCGCCGTCGCGGTCGACGAGCCGCCGGTGGACGAGTCGGCGGCTCCAAAGCTCTTCCGCTCGTTCGGCGAGCAGCTGATCTCGATCGGCATGGCCGCGCGGTCGGGCATCCCCTCCGACCCGCGCCTCGGCCAGCTCCAGCAGTGGGGCGCCGCGCAGGGCCTGAACGAGCGCGTCCCGTCCGAGGGCGGGTTCCTCGTCGAGCCGGACTTCAGCGCGCAGCTGCTGCGCGAGACCTATGACTCGGGCATCCTCGCGAGCCGCTGCCGGCGCACGCCGATCTCGGGCTCCGGATACAAGGGCCGGGCGGTCGACGAGTCGAGCCGGGCCGACGGCAGCCGCCTCGGCGGACTGCAGGCCTACTGGACGGGTGAGGCCGAGGCCATGACGGCCACCAAGCCCAAGTTCCGTGAGATCCGCATGGACCTCGAGAAGCTCACCGGCGTGTACTACGCCACCGACGAGCTGCTCGCCGACGCCTCGGCGCTGCAGGCCGAGGTGCAGGCGTGGTTCGTCGAGGAGTTCGGGTTCAAGCTCGACGACGCGATCGTGCGCGGCAGCGGCGCCGGCATGCCGCTCGGCATCCTCGGGGCTCCGGCGCTCGTGAGCGTCGCGAAGGAGGCCGCACAGGCGGCCGCCACGGTCCTCTCGACGAACCTCTACAAGATGTTCGCCCGCCAGCCGGCCCGCAGCCTGCCGAACTCCGTCTGGGTGATCAACCAGGAGGTCTGGCCGCAGCTGTTCGCGCTCGAGGACACCGCGGGCCGGACGATCTTCCTGCCGGGCCAGAACCTCGCCAGCGCGCCATTCGGCACGATCCTCGGCCGGCCGATCGTGGTGGCCGAGCACGCCTCCGCGCTCGGCACCCAGGGCGACATCAGCCTCGACGACTTCAGCCGTTACCTCCTCATCGAGAAGGGCGGCGTGGAGGCGGCGAGCTCCATCCACGTCCAGTTCCTGACCGGCGAGACCGCCTTCCGGTTCGTGATCCGCGCGAACGGCCAGCCGATCCCGCATGCCCCGGTCACGCCCTACAAGGGCAGCGCGACGCTCAGCCCGTTCGTCACGCTCGACGCGCGCTGACGGCTGAGAGCGACTGACGAGCAGCTCTGAGAGCGAAGGAGCACGCGATGTACCTCACCGAGGACTGCCAGGTCGTCGCGGGGATCATCCCCGTCGATCTGTCGGCCGCTGCGAACGCCGGCGACTGGGTGTCCATGAAGGACTACGACGAGCTCGACATCGTCGTCTTCAAGGGCGCCGGCGTCGCGGGCGACGACCCGGTCCTGACCGTCCAGCAGGCCACCGACGTGGCCGGCACGGGCGCGAAGGCGCTGAACTTCACGCGCGTCGACTCGAAGGTCGGCGTGCAGACCGGCATCGCGCAGTTCACCAAGAACACGCAGGCCGCGACCAACACGTACACGGATGCCGTGTCGGCCGAGGCCCAGGCGATCTTCGTGATCCACGTCGAGGGCCATGACCCCGATCGCGCGAACGGCTTCGACTGCGTCCAGCTGTCGATCCCGGACGTCGGAGCGGGCGGCGCACAGCTCGGCTGCGCGCTGTACATCCTCTCCGAGGGCCGGTACGGCGGCGCGCAGTTCCCGCC
>JAKAMV010000786.1 GCA_021812735.1 Chloroflexota bacterium
CTCCGACCCTTCCCGGGGGTCCGCGGCGCGGCCCGTGCGCGCGGGGGGCGCTCCCGACCCTGACGCGACTCAGCCGGCGAGGGACCCGGCGGATCGGGGCGCTAGTCCGGCGAAGCCCGGCGACTCAGCTGCGTGTCTGAGGCCACGGGAGCGGGCCAAGCGGCCGGCGGCACAACCCCGCGGGGCTGTGGACGTACCGGAGCTGGCTGCTTCCCAGACAGTGCGTCAGTACGGTGTGACTTGCATTTGATAATCAAACGATTATATTTCGCCCATGGACAGCAATATCCCAACCCAGTCGGCCGCTCGTGTCGCGTCCCGGTTGGCAGGCCCGGCGACGGCCGTCGGCGGCTCCACCCGAGAGCGAATCCTGCGCGAGGCCCTGCGCCTGTTCGTCGACCAGGGGTACCGGGCGACCTCCGTGGCCCAGATCGCGGAGGCGTCAGGCCTGTCGCCGGGTGCGGGCGGCCTCTACCGGCATTTCGCCCGCAAGGAGGACGTGCTCGCCGCGGTGCTTGAACAGGAGATCGCGGGTCTGGACGAGCTCGGGAGCGTGGAACGGCTGCTCCCGTTGGGGGATCTGCGGGCCGAGATCACGCTGCTCGCCCGCTGGGCACTCGATGAGATCGGTCGGAAGACTAACCTGATCCGGGTCATTCAGCGGAACGGCGGGGAGGTGCCGTCGCTGGTCGGGCTCGCGCGCGAGCGCTGGATCCGTCGCAGCTATGACGACGCCACGCGCGTCATCGACGACATCTTTCGGCGCGCCGACAGCGTGCCGCACGACTCCCAGGCCCTCGCCGCGGTCATCCTCGGCGCGATCGCGAACTACCGATTCGAGGCTGCCGTGTTCGGCGAGCCGCCGCGCGACGTGTCCGAGGACCGGTTCGTCGGGGCGATTGTCGACCTTGTGGCCGCGTCCGTCACCACGAGCCAGGCCGATGCCTGACGACCGGGTGGCGTCAGCACTCGTTGCCCGTCGGGGCGACACGCAACGAGCCCTGCGCGTCGGACTGCTCGTTCTTGCCATGCCGCCGAGCCTCCTCGGGCTGTGGGCATCGCTCGACCCGGCCGGATTCTTCGCTGCCTTCCCGGGCCTCGGGCTCCATTGGGTTGATCTGCTGCCCCCGTATAACGAGCACCTCGTCCGGGACGTGGGTGGCCTGTGTCTTGGGCAGGCTGTCCTCCTCCTCGTCGCCGCAGCGTGGCCAGAGCGAACACTGGTCCGAGCGGCCCTGATCGCGTCGCTGGCGACCGCCGTTCCGCACCTCCTCTTCCACGTCACCCATGTCGACGGATGGGGTGCCAGCGACGCCATCCTCCAGGCGGCAACACTCGGCGTGCCCGCCGTCCTGCCCGCCGTCCTGCTCCTGCTCGACGTTCGGAGATCCGGAACGTACCCGCCAGCGCGAGCCCGTCCCGCCGCCAACAGCTCCGAGGGGGTCTGACTGATGCGCGTCTTCATCGCGGGCGCGACCGGTGTGCTCGGCCGGGCACTGCTGCCGCTCCTGCTGGCGGCTGGGCACGAAGTAACGGCCACGACCCGCAGCCCCGGGAAGGAGGACCAGGTTCGCGCCGCAGGGGCGACACCGGTCGTGGTGGACGCCCTCGACGACGCCCGGTTGCTCGCCGCCATGGTCGATGCCCGCCCGGACGTGGTCGTTCACCTGCTCACGGCGATCCCGCCCGCAATCGACCCTCGTCGATGGGCGGAGCAATTCGCCCCCAACGACGAGCTCCGCGTGAGGGCCACCCAGAACCTGGTCGCTGCCGCCCGGGTAGCCGGGGTCGGCCGGATCGTCGCCGAGAGCTACGCCGGTCTCTACGCCCGCACAGGCGGAGCGATCAAATGCGAGGACGATCCCCTCGATATCGACGCCGCCGACGCGAGGCGCCAGACCGCGCGGGCCCTGTCCGCCCTTGAGCAGGCGGTCACCCGCACGGATGGCATCAACGGGATCGCCCTTCGCCTCGGGACGCTCTATGGGCCTGGCACCGCGTACGGCCCGAGCGGCGCGATGGCAGACCTGGCTCGTCACGGACGGCTCCCCATCGTGGGAAGCGGTGCAGGTGTCTCGTCCTTCGTCCACGTGGACGACGCAGCGGCGGCCATCATTCTTGCCCTCCAACATGGCGCGCCCGGCATCT
Organism: Chloroflexota bacterium; assembly: GCA_021812735.1. The sequence goes on from JAKAMV010000786.1 coordinate 2,149, forward strand.
ACAACGTCGTCGATGACGATCCTGCGGCGTCGCACACCTGGATCCCCGTGTTTGCCGCGGCCGTCGGCGCGGCCCCGCCGCGGCGGATCCCGGCGATTGCCGCCAGGCTGCTCGCAGGCAAGATCGCGGTCAGCTTGATGACCGAGGCGCGCGGCGCCTCGAACGCTCGGGTCCGCCGGGACCTCTCGTGGGCACCTGTCCATTCGAGCTGGCGGGAGGGCTTCCGGTCCGAGGCGACGCCCGAGTGAAAGGCCTCGACGCCTGTTACGGATGGAGGCGCGTCCCAAGCAGACGCTCGTCAATCGCCTGGGCAGCGGTCGGCGGTCCGCCTGCCGCCTTGAAGGCAGCCGCGATCCGCCGCGCCCCCTCGCGGTGCCCGATCGCTTCGCGCACCTTGCCGCGGATTCGTTCCGGCGTGAGACGACCCGCCGGGAGTCGCGTGCCCGCGCCCGCGACCTCGACGCGCCGCGCGACCTCCGGCTGGTCGCGCCCGAACGGGACAGCGCAGACCGGGACCCCGCGGGCCAGTGCCTTCTGCGTCGCCCCCATCCCACCGTGCGTGACCGCGCAGACGGCGCGCTCAAGGATCGGGCGGTGAGGGACGAAGCCGACGACCCGTGCGTTCGGCGGCACGCGCAACGAGCCCAGATCGCCGGCGGGTAGCGTAGCCACGACGAAGACGGGCTCGTCGGCCAGGCCGTCGAACGTCGCCTGGACCAGGTGCTCGTCCGCCTGGAACTCGGACGACGTCGTCACGAGCACGATCGGATCGCCGATCTCGCTCAGCCACGCCGGAGGTTCGGCCGGCGGCTCCCAGTCACACGGTCCGACCATGAGCACGTTCGACGGCCAGTCGCTTCTCGGGTACTCGAACGGCTCGGCCGTGAGATAGAGCAGCAGTGGCGGGCGACGGAACAGGTCGTCGAGCCGCCCCAGCGGGTCGAGGCCGATCTGCGAGCGGACGGCGTTGATGCGTGGAACATACGCGCCGTCGAGCGTCCCGAGGACCAGTGGCCGCGCGATCCGGTCGCGCAGTCGCCCGATCGGGCCGCGTGCCGGCGGGAACCCGAACCCGAATGGCGGGACATCGCGCGAGCTGAGCGGCAAGGGGTACGGGCAGAAGCTCGCCCACGGCAGACCCGACGCCTCGGCGACAGCCATGCCACCCCAGGCGTTGATGTCCACGACCAGCGCGTCAGGCCGTTCCTCGTCGATCGCGGTCCGCAGGTCGAGCACCTCGTACTCCGCTCGGGCGGCGAACGTCGCAACGGCGTGGGCGAGACGAGCCCGTGAGTTCGTCGCTCGCCAGTCGTCGTGCCGGATTACCTCGATCCGCTCGCTGATCGGCGCCGCGGCGTAGCCCTGGTCGCGCGCGAGGGAGACCTCGGTCGAGAGCGTCCGGACGGCGACGTCGTGGCCACGCCGGCGGACCTCCGCAAGAATGGGCATGAGGGGATACAGATGGCCCCGGGCAGGCGAGGTGTAGGCAAGGACGCGCGGCATCACGATCCCTCCAGCAGTGGCTCGAGCAGCTCCTGGATCGCGAGCTCCGTCTCGGACGAGCTGAGGCCCGAGTCACGACGGAGCAGCTTCCAGGTGTAGACATCGCAGACCGCGACCAGCTGGGCCAGTCGGCGATCCCGTGGGGCTCCGGTGAGGCCCGTCAGTGCGCCGGCGAACACCGCCGAGCACCACGAGCGGTGGAATCGGCGGCCTGCCTCGGCGACATCGCGAAGGGCCGGGACCCGAAGCTCCTCGGCAAGGAGTCCCAGGACGCCGTCACCCATCGCCTCGTAGTGCCGGACCAGCTGGGCGACGGCCTCGCCAGTGTCGCGGACCGACGACGGGTCCCGCTCGGCACGGACCCGCGCGAGCTCACGCTCGGTCGCAGCCGCGAAGAGGCCGTCCCTGCCGCCGAAGCGGCGGATCACGGTCTGGACGGTGACCCCTGCCCGCTGCGCGACCTCGTCAAGGGTGATCGGTTCGCCCGGGCGCTCCCAGAAGGCGGACACGGCCGCGTCGAGGATCCGCTCGCCGGTCAAGGCGACGCGCTCGGCCCGGGCGGTCATGCGATAGGGACGGCGCATCGAGTCCACGTTAGTGAGACTAACATGAAAACAGGCGTGGTGGTTGCGGCTCGGCGAGGCTTCGCTGGGCGCCGGACGAGGGTGAGCAGGACGATCGCACCCGCTACGCACAGCGCGCCGAACCAGAACGCCGCTGGCTGGCTGACGCGGTCCCACAGGGGCCGCCGATGATCGACGCCGGGAGGATGGCGAAGCCGACCATCTGCTCTACATGGAAGGACCGGCGCTCGCGCAGAATCGTGGAGAAGGACCGGCGACCACGACGCGCGGCGGTGGGCCGGCTACGACGTCGTGACGTCGGTGGCGGTGTCGACAGCCGGTGTAGCAAGGGCCACCT
>JAKAMV010000067.1 GCA_021812735.1 Chloroflexota bacterium
CCTCAAGGGCGAGAGCTACCGCCTGCGGGGCAAGCGCGAGGAGGTGCTGTCGGGCGCCAAGGAACACTGAGGGGTGTACAGGTTTCAAGCGGCGCTATCTGTTCAGGTTTCCGGCGACGTTGACACCGAGGATCTGGGCCGCCCTCGAGGGCATGAACATGTTCTTCAACCGGAGGAGCATGGCGCAGAGGACAGGCGTGACGACGCCGCGGGCCGCGTAGCGCCGCGCACCAGATCTCGCGCGTTCCTCGCCCCCGGTCGCCGGCGTGGACGGCTGGCGCCGTGGCGACGCATCGGCTCGCGGACCGCCCAAGGCCGCCGGCGCGGTGGTGAGGGCACCCGTCCGTCGGCCGGAGGGAGCCGCGCGGCCGTGGCTCAGCCCCTCATGCCCGCGGCATGCCCTCAAAGGCGGACCGGATGACCGAAGCCATCAGGCGGCGCCGCTCCGCGAGGAACTCCTTGTACGGCATGCTCTCCCAGCCCACGGGCAGTGCCTGCCAGCGGTACTGGAGCGCGATGTCGTCCTCCGTGGCCCCGGATTGTCGGAACTCGTCCACCAGGCCATTCCAGTACTGGTGCGGCCCTTGATCGGAGATCCGGCCGTTGAGATCCCAGGCGACAATCGCGAGGTTGGCAACTTGATTGATGTCCACCGCACTGGTCACCCCGAGCCGCTCGAGGTACGCCTTTGGGAACAGGTGATGACGCTCAAGCTGTGCGCGCTTGCCCACCACATCGGGGCTCACGAGTTCAGCCACGGTTTGCTTCGATAGGAACGCGGGGGCGCCCCTGAGGACGAGCGCAGCCTGATATGCGAGCAGGTATGGGCTCCGCACTCCCGCGGTTTCGAGTTCGTTGGGCAACGTGATCGTCCAGTAGTCCTCGGTCAGCCGAGCATTGATCTGCCCCTCCAGACGCGCCACGAACGCGTCTGCGCCGGTGATATCTCGGAACGCCGCGAGGTCCTGGTCCATTGCCGTCTCTGATGACCCGGTGTACCGGCCGGTGAGGGCGGACATGAAGAGCCAGCGAGCCGCCGCCGCCCGCGCGCGCCACCACTCGAGGCCAAGATCGCGCCCGATCAGGAACAGCGCGTAGGTGTAGGCCAGTGCCGTTTCGGAGCTGATAGAGCCGCGGTCCCGGATGCCGGCGGCTTGCACGACTTTCCAGAACTCCAGCCAGGCGGTGAGATCGAGGGTGCGCGACTGTGCCGTCGCCAAGACGGCGAACTGCTGCTCGCGGCGCTGGTCGCTGTACTGGCCAGTCTCCAGGTCTTTGCCCCGCAGGATGGAATAGACGTGTTCCAAGCGGGCGCGTCGGAAGCCCACCGCCACCGAAGTTCGGAGCAACTGATCGGGCTCGGGGTGCCACAACGGGTTGAACGGCGAGGGCTTCCCGTCCACGCTCGGGGTCCTGCTGCGACGAGCGAAGTCCTCCAAGTCCCTGCGCCCTTCATCCCAGAAGACCGACATCAGGGTCAGAATGAAGTCCGACTGCCGCAGTTTCGCTCCCGCGCTGTTGATCCGGACGAAGATATCCGCCACCTGCTCCTCGTCGACCGACGAGGCGATCTCAAGTGCCGTGAACGGGTAGTTCTTCAGCTCGAAGAGCCGGCCCAGATTGGCTGCGATGGCGTCCTCCTCCTCAGCGGATACGTCGCGCCGAGCCTTCAGCCGCTCCACGAAGGCGCCGATCGTCTTGTAGGCGTGCCCATTGAGCCACACGTCCGAGATGCTGGAGATGTACTCGGGATCGCGACGAATGGCTGCATCGGCCACTTGGAACACCTCGTCACGGGGACGGAAGGCGATCTCGAGCCTCGCCCGCCGATACTCGGAGTCGACGATCGGCTTGCCCTTCAGGACGGCGTACAGCGATGTCAGCCGCTGCTGACCGTCCACGATCAGTCGGTTCGGTGCGTGGCCCTTCTCGTCAGAGCCAATGGTCTTCACGCCACCGTTGGCGTTGTCCCAGAACAGCAGGTATCCAACCGGGAATCCACGGAACATCGAATCAAAGAGGTCGCGAACCTTCGTGGCGGGCCACACGAATGGTCTCTGAATGTCCGGTAGTCCGATGTCTCCTTGCTCGATGTACGCCAAGAGGTTCTCGAGCGTGTAGCTGACCTGCTTGAAGACCGTGGTCGTGCCGTTCATCGGGATCCGATCGCTCCTGGCTTGTGCTCCTGTACGAGCCTGCTCCGTCCTGTCGTCAGCGCCCGGCTGCAGGTCGTCACTCGTGCCCGTGCGCTGGTGCCTCGTACGAGATCACGCTGTGCCCTTTCCCTCCGGCGTGTCATCCACGAACGGCCGCAGTGCCTCGAGGAACATCGAGGGCGCGCCGGCGTAGCTGAGGAAGAGCTCGTCGCGGGCGCGGCTCATGGCCACGTACAGCAGTGAGCCCTTCTCGATCATCTCGTCGGGGTCGTCGCGGTCGCAGGGTGGGTACCCGACGTCGAGGCCGGGCAGGAAGAGGCGCGTGAACTCGAGCCCCTTGGCCCGGTGGTAGGTGCCCACCTTCACGCCGGGGACCGGCCGGCCGTGATACTCGCCCAGCGGCACGCTCCCGATCCCGGCCGCCTCGAGACGCGCGCGCCACTCCTCGACCAGGCGGTTCGAGAGCACCAGGATGCCGGTCCCGTCCAGGGTCGCATCGTCGGGATCGAGCTGGGAGACCACCCAGGCGCGTTCGTCCTCGGCCGAGGCGAAGGCCCGCAGGCGGGGCCGGGGGCCCGAGCGGACCGTGGAGTAGGCGAGGCCGCGCACGCCGTCCTCGCCGAACTCCTCGGTGGAGACGTACTGCCCGAGGGCGCCCACCGCGCGCATGATCTCGTCGGTCGAGCGGTAGCAGACGGTGAGCGGGAAACTGCGGCCGCGGATCTCGAGCCCGAGGTCGGCCAGTCGGTAGCCGCCCGGGTAGATGCGCTGACCGGCGTCACCGATCAGCATGATCCGCCCGCGGTTGCCGTCCTCGAGCAGCTCGAGCAGGAAGCGGATCCCGACCTCCGAGATGTCCTGGGCCTCGTCCACCACGATGGCGGCGAACCGCCTGGCAGGCGGCTGCGCGCGCAGGGCGTCGAGGGCGAGCATCAGCACGCGGTCCCAGTCGATGACTGGGTCGTCGCCCGCGTCACAGGCGCGCCGGTAGTCCTCGTACACGTCCCAGATGAGGCCGCGGATCAGCGTGGGCAGGGGACGCTTGCGGCCGTGACGCTGGAGGGCGAGGTACTCCGCGCGACGGGTCAGGCCACGGCCCTCGATGACCCGCGTGACTTCCTCCCAGAGATACTCGGCGGACAGGCGGGCTCCCACGTGCAGCTGCCGGTAGCGGTCGGGCTTCGCCTCGAGCACGTGGAGGAAGCGCTTGTGCGCGGCATCGCGGTCGACCCTCGGGTGGCCCTCCCCGAGGACCTCCATCGCGAGGGCATGCACGCTTCTGAACTGGCACCGATCGACCAGATCGGGCGCTAGGCGCTCGAAGAGTCCGGCCAGGACGTCCGGGATGGTGCGCACGAACGAGGTGAGGAGCACCCTGCGGCCGGGCTCGAGGTCCCGGGCGAAGGCGGCCGCGCGATGCAGCCCCACCACGGTCTTGCCCGTGCCAGGCCCGCCGGTGACGCGCGCGGGACCGCCCACCGCGCGGTCCACGGCTCGCCGCTGGACGGGCGAGAGGAAGATCATCCAGTCCTCGATGGTCCCGTCGCACCAGCCCGCAAGGACGCCGTCGATACAGTCGGTCAGCAGGTCCGAGACTTCGGGAGAGGCGGCGATCTCGGCCAGGCTGGTGGGGGTCTCGAAGAGCTCGGCGGTCGCGGGCGCCGCCGCCCGGCGCCGCTCGCGTGCCAGCAGGACGGGGTCCACCGCCAGCCGCTTCTCGTACGGCTGCAGGGTGGCCTGCTCGCCCCAGCGCTCGGTCTCGTCGTGCCTGCCGGCCCTGAGGAGGAAGACCTGCGCGCCTTCCACGGCAGCCACGATCCGGTACCCCTCGTCGATGTCGAGGAGCCGAAACCGGCGGTCCGGGTTGCGCTCGATGGGGCGCGTCCTCAGGCTCGGGTAGCCGATCCCCTGCTCGGCGATGCGGCGCACCGTTGCCCGCAGGCCCGCGGCCTGCGGCCCGGGCAGCCGGCGGGCATCCTCCAGGAAGCCACGGCTGGCCTTGAGTTCGAGCGGCTGCAGGAACGCGTTCACGCGGGGCGATACCGCCAGCGCACCGAGCCCCGACGGGCACGGGTCGGCCCGGGCTCGCTGAGCCGCTCCAAGCCCGGCGCGCGGCCGTCGCGGAGCGCGACATAGAGCGCGGCCGACAGTGACGCCTCCGGGGTCCTGCCGTTGGTCGAGACGAGGTGGCGCTGCAGCACGCGCTCGGCCAGCTCGCGGCTGGTGAGCGGCCGCTCGGATTGGGCCAGCACTGCCAGGGCAGCCGCCAGGAAGGTCATCGCACGCTCACCTCACACGGGTGTCTGTCTCACGAGGCGAACTCGAGCATGCCGAGCCCGAAGACGATCTCGTGGTCGCCGGACGGGAAGCGCACGACCAGGCTCGTGGAGTGTCCCGCACCCCGGACCCAGACGATGGTGCCCGTGCCCCAGGAACGATGCCGGACGGCCCGTCCTGGCTGCAGTTCCGCCGGGTCGATGGCGCTCTCGGGCAGCCACGCATCGCCGGCCAGCGCCGAGCGGGCCAGCTGGTCGAGCGAGCCCTGCGCCGTGCCATCGGTGCCCGCCGTCGCAGCTGGCCATCCCGGCCGGCGGTCGACAGCGCGACTACCGGGCATGCCATGCGTTCGACGGCCCGGATACGCGGACCGCGCGGGCGACCCTGCGACCGCCTCGAGCGGGGCACCCGTGACGGCGTGGGCACCCGCGCGCCTCCCCTCGTCCGGCTCGATCCAGCGGCCGGGCGGTTCGCCCGGTCTCGGCGGGTGGGCCACCGAGGGATCGGCCGGGGGCGGATCGAGGATGGTCCGGTACGGCCGGCCGGAGCGCGTCGCGTCGGCCATCGCGTCGTAGGCCTCGAGGACAAGGCGCTTCGTGCGGTACTCCCCGTGGGCCTGCTCGTCGTGCTTCCGGACGATGGGGAGGGTGTCCATGATGTAGTCCACGTCGTCGCGCTCGATCCCGTACAGGTGGAAGAACGCGGCGTCGAGCTCTGCCCGCAGCAGCGCCCGGCGCTCCGGGTCGTACCGGAAGGGCGGGCCGTCCCAGCCCAGGTCCCGCGCGAATCCATAGAGGTCCCACGCCGTGTAGGTGAGCTCCAGGACGCGTGGCAAGGTCCACTCTGCAGCTGACCCAGATCGTTGCCAGGGCGGGGATTCCGCAAGCTGGGCCGGCGGCAACACCGGGAGCTGCTTCATCACGTAGTACTTCAGCGATGTCCCGCCCAGCTTCTGTCGAGCGCAGTAGTCGAACACACACGAGTCGAGTGCTGGCAGGAGCGCTGCAACCGACCGGGAGGGCAGCGCGGGCATCATGAGCAGGAACTTATCGCCGACGGCGGCGCGAGGGATGACGGCCGCGATCACCGTGCGCACATCGGTGCTCCGGCAGATGTCACGCCAGCCCAGGAGCCACCCGCGGTCCCAGCGGCCCGAGAGCTGCGCTGCAACTTCATCCTCGGCCACCCAGTAGCGGGGGAGCACCGCGTAATCGGGGTCGGCCAGGAACGCCACGGGCATGTCGGGAAGCTGGGTGTCTCCGGAGCCGGGCGGCTGCATCCGGTAATCGCCAAAGCGATGGTCGAACTGGTGGACCATCTTCGCCTCGTAGAGGGGCAGATAGCGCTCGCTCTTGCGGATGAAGACGTTGCCCTCGAGCCGCCACCCGTCGGCCTCCAGCTGCTCCCGGGTGCGGAAGAGGCCGGAGTCGTTGGACATGTGGAACATGGCCATGAACGAGACGCCCCAGGGGTTGCCGGCCTCCCGACCTTCCTCGTTCGCCAGCACCGGCACGCGGCGGTAGATCGCCTTGGTGATCTCCGCGTCGCGGCGGGACCGGAAGATGGGGCAGGTCCGGGTGTTCGGGTTGAGCAGCGCGAAGTCCTCGGCGGACAGGGTGAAGCGGCGCTCCGGGTCGGCCAGATCGGCCGTGGCGTGGGCGAAGAAGACGAACTCGGCCGCCCGAACCGGGCGCCGCGAACCGGTCAGCGTCAGCAGGCAGAACTTGTAGCTGCTGTGGACCGCCGGGAAGATCCGCTTGTTCTCGAAGTCGAAGAGGCTCGCCAGCGACCCGTGCTCGACCAGGTCGCGGAAGAAGAACTTGGTCGTGTCGTCGGTGGCGATCCCCGAGGGAACGATGACCCCGCTCCGGCCCGTGCCACCGATCATGTTCCGCATCAGCTCCGCGAACACCGCGTAGGTGTTCACGTCGCCGCGCCCACAGAGCGGGTAGCGGCCGCTGTCGCGGACCAGGTGGCTCTCGCCGTCGGCCTGCCGCAGCGCTGCGAGCCATGCCCGATACAGAGTCGGGTCGTCCACCGCCAGGCGGTCGATCAGCCGCTTGCGGGCAGCGGCGGTCGACGCCGCCGCAATGTCCGGCCGGCGGGCCGCGAACCACTCCTTCTCCTGGAGCTTCACGCGCTCCCAGGGCGGGTTGCCCAGCACCACGTCGAAGCCGCCGCTCCAGCCGGCCCCGGGGTCCTCCGGCTCGTACCCCGCTGGCGGAACGCGAAATACGCCCGGGAAGGTGAGGTGCGGGTGGAAGAAGCGGTACTGCTCGGCGAGCCGGCCCACCTCGTCCCGGAGCGCCGGATCGACACGGTCCGGCGCCGCGATGAGCTGGCGCAGCATCCCCTGGGTGAGGACGGGCACCCCCGGGCGCTTTTCGATCACGAAGGCGGCACACCAGGCGTCGGCGACGAGCTTCGCGCGGGCGGACGCGGCGCTCGCCTGCAGGTCCGCCCAGGCCAGCTCCTTGCGGGCGAGCTGCGCGGGCGAGTCGGCCGGCAGCGCCTCCAGCGCTTCCAGCGCCTCCGCGACCGGGCGGACCAGGTCGGACACCGCTGGCCCGAAGGCGAGGACTTGCTGACCGCCGCGCTCCTGTCGGTTGCGCCGTCGCAGGTCCGCGACCACCCGCCGGTCGTCGCCTTCCAGCGGTGCGAAGGCTTCGTCCGGGATCCCCTCGCCCAGCAGGCGCGGCGTGGTCCCCAGCAGCGAGTTGCCGAGCACGATGTGATGGTCGAGGAACGAGAGCGGCTTCCCTGGGTCCATCGCCTCCATCCAGAGGCTGACCTTGCACAGCTCGACCGCCATCGGGTTGAGATCGATGCCGTACAGGCAGCGGCCAATGACGTCGCGCAGGCTGGCGCGGACGGCGTCCGGTGACGGCTCCTCGTCGCCCGTGCGCACCTGCGCGAGCCGCCGCGCGATCCGGTGGGCGGCAGCGACCAGGAAGTGGCCCGAGCCGGCGGCGGGATCCAGGACCGTGAGGTCCAGGATGGCCTGGGCCGGGTCGGGTTTCCGCGCGGCCTCGTCGAGCACGGGGTCGAGCGCGGAGTCGAGCAACTCGGTGATGAGCGCGGTCGGCGTGTAGTAGGAGCCGGTGGTCTTGCGCTCGTGGCCGGCGGCCGAGCGGAGCGCGAAGCTGCCGGCCACGGTGTCGAGCTCGGGGTGCAGCTCGAGGAGCGACTCGTAGATGGAGCCGAGCTCCTCGGAGCCCAGGTTGCGGTAGTCGACGATCCGCCGGACCCCCTTCTCCTCGATGGTGGCGAGCCGGCGCACCGCGTCGAGCAGGTCGGCGTTGGCGATCGCGGCGGCGTCGAGATGCGGACAGGCCTCGGGGCCGAAGAGGAAGCCGCCGAGCGGCGGGAGGCCGATGGCCGGCGCGCCGTCCTCGCTCCCCAGGGCGCGGACGACCACGCTGAACCCCGCGTAGAGGTCGGCGTGCCGGGTGCCCCTGCGGCGTTCGGCCAGGTGGCGCAGGCGGGCCGTCGAGTAGTACTGCCCGTAGCGCTCGCGGGCCCGCGTGCTCGCCTGCGGGTCCAGGAGCAGGTCCCGGTCCTCCGCCACGAAGAGCAGGATCAGCCGATACACCAGGCGCAGCAGCTCGCGGTAGTAGTCCTGGGTGGTGAGCGCGCCTGCCACGAGCGCGCGCCGGAGCTCGCCGTTGGCGGGATGGCGCAGGAACCCCGACCCCAGCGCTTCGATCGCCTCCTGCACGCCATCCCGCAGCTTGTCGCGGGCCCGGGTCCCGCTCTCGGCGGCCGCCGCGCTCCAGCGCTCGATCCAGGCACCATCGGCCCGCGGGGCGCTCCCTTCCTCCGCGTCCTCCGGCACCCGCGGCTCCAGGCGGGTGCGGTGGGCGAGGTGCCAGAGGAGTGCGAAGTCGGCGTAGGCCTCGCCCGCGAAGATCGCCTCCAGGTCGAACTCCACGTAGGCCTGCCGGGTCAGCGAGGCGTTGTCCCGCAGGAGGCGCAGGGTCCGGCCGTTGCTGACGATCCCCCACAGGCGCTCGGGGCTGCGGTTCAGCAGCTCCTGCACAAGGCCATGCGGAGACTGGCCGGCGGCGCCCGCGACGCCGCGGCTGCGCCGGTCGAGCGGCACGTGCGCCCCCACCAGGTGGAGCGGGACCACCTCCGCGTAGGCGTGGCTCACCGGGTAGCTCTTGCCGTCGAGCTCGACCGCCCGGACCGGTGCCAGGCGGCCGTACCCGAGCTCCTCGAAGAGCGGCAGCAGGAAGCGCTCGCGGGTGGGCGTGGTGGCGGGATCCGAGTCGGGTAGCTGGTCCACCTCGGCGGCGAAGGTCGCCCAGGCGGACTGCAGGCGCAGCCAGGCCCGCGTGATGGCCTCGCCGAAGCGCTCGGTGCGGCGCAGGCCGTAGGTCGCCTCGGTGAACCCGGGCAGCGTCCGGTCCAGGGCCCGCACCCGTTCGAGCAGGTCAGGCGGCAGGATGCCGCCCTCGGTGCGGACGAAGCCGACGCTACGTGTGCGGAGCTGCATCGCCTACGCCGGGACGTGCGGCAGGTACATGTAAACGCCGATGACGTCCACGGGAAGGCGCGGCTCGACGAGGGTGCCCCCGGTCAGTCGGGCGGCGCTCCGCACGCGCTCGTGGCTGTCGCGCAGCTCGACGGCGCGGCGGCTGGCGTAGTCGTCGAGGTGCGGCCGCAGCGCCGGCAACCCCTCGATGAGCTGGCGAACGGCCTGGCGCTGCTGCTCCGGGACCACGTTGCCCGATGGGACCGCGTCGAACAGCCCCGCGACCTCAGCGTCGGGCAGCCAGTCGGGCGCCTCGGGATGGCCTCGGAAGGCCACCATGCGGGCCTCCTCGGCGATCAGCTGGCCGCGCCCGGCGCTCGCGAGGTCGTACCGCAGGCGCAGCACGAGCGCCGTGGTCCGGGCCGCCACCGCGGTCGTGCGCACCGCGCCGCAGCGGCGGGCCGCTCCCCCCGCGACCGGGTCGAGCGCGGTGTCGATCACCCACGAGGCAAGTCCCTCCACGATCGGGTGCGTGCGGGTCAGCAGCAGCGTGTGCTCGTCGACGGGCTCTTCGAACCTCGCCTTGAAGCGACGGCCATCGCCGATCGTGGCGGCGATGTTGGTGGCCTCCACGAAGGCCCGGTGAGCGGCCGCGAGGTCCACGTCCAGGACGCCATTCGCGCGGACCGCGGCGCCGTGGCGCTGGAAGGTCTCGACCGCGAAGCGCTTGACGTCCACGCTGGACCCGATGGCCTCGCGGGTGGCACGCAGCGTTTCGCGCGCCACGTCGTCGACCTGGATCGCCCGCTGCGCGAAACGGCTTCGCGAGCGCTGCTCGGCCTCCGCCGCCCGGTCCCACGCACGGTGCAGGTCGTCCTTGCGCGGTTTCACGAGGTCCTCGAAGAAGACCAGCTGCCTGGCCGCCACCTCGTCCTTGGGCTGCTTGAGGAGGATCCCCTCGAGGATCGCCTCCAGGACCGCGTTCGAGTCCACGGGCACGGGAACCGAGAAGCCCAGCGCGCTGCGGATCCGCTCGTGCTTGCGCAGGAGGACGTCGAGCACGAGCCCGTCGACCGGGTTGTCGGCACCGTAGAGCGTGGCGACCGCGACCGTGGGCTGGGGCTGGCCGTAGCGGTCCACGCGGCCCTCGCGCTGCTCGTGGCGGGTCGGGTTCCAGGCGAGGTCGTAGTGGACCACCGCGTCGAACCCGCGCTGGAGATTGATGCCCTCCGACAGACAGTCGGTGGCCACCAGCACGCGCCGCTCGTTGCGGGCAAGCTCGTTGACCCGGTCCTCGCGCTCTTCGGCCGGGAGCTCGCCGGTGACGGCGGCGACCGCGATCTCGCCAAACTCGCGTTTCACGGCCGGGCGCGCCAGCTCCTCGCGCAGGGCTTCCGCCACGTACTTGGCCGTGGCGATGTAACGGCAGAACACGATGGGGTTGCGTCCGTCGCGGAGCAGGTCCTTCACGAGCGCCATGCCGCGTGCCAGCTTGGGGTCGTTGCCGACCAGGGCCTCGGCCTCGTCGGCCAGCTCGCGCAGGCGGCGACGCGCGGCACTCGCGCCCGGCCCCGTGTCGGCGGCGGGATCCGCTTCCGCGCCTGGGACCACGTCGGCCCCCTCGGCGCTCTCGTCGTCCACCAGGTCGAGCACACTGCGGCGCCCGAGCTCCTCGATCTCGTCGTGGGTCAGCCCCTCGTCGGCGAAGGCCGCCCGGCTGCGCAGGGTCTCGACCGCGGCGCGCGGGCTCGACGACACCGAGCGCAGGAGCGCGAGGGCCGCCCACCAGCGGATCCGCTGGCGCTGGACCGCTTCTCCGGGAACCTGGACCGTCTCGCGGGCGTACGCGAGCACCCGCTCGAGCAGGTGGCGGGAGGCAGGCGTCAGGCTGTACGTCGCGTCGATTGGGCGGTCGCGCGTGGGGAAAGGGGTCGTGGTGTCGAGATAGGCCCGGATGTCGCCCCGGCGGCGTTGCACGAAGTGGCGCGCCAGCTGCGCGCGCTGCCGCTCATCTGCTCCGCTGGCGAACCCGCGGAACGCGGGATCGAGGAAGCCGAGGAGCTCGCCGAAGGCCTCGTCCTTGCCGGAGTGGGGCGTCGCCGTGACGAGGAGGAGGTGGCGGTTCGGGTCGGCCGCGAGATCGCGCAGCAGGCGGTAGCGCTGGTGGCGGGCGCCCCGGCCCGGGGACGCGTCGGTGCAGGTGTGCGCCTCGTCGACGATCACGAGCTCGGGCGCCTTGTAGACATACTCGTCGCGCCGGCTGTCGCTCTTGATGAAGTCCATCGAGACGACGGTCGCGTCGAGCCGGTCGAACACCGACTCACCCGCGCGCAGGACGAGCTGGCGCTCGAGACGCGCGGCGGTGCCCGCGCCCACCAGCTCGGCGTCGAGGTGGAACTTCGTGCGCATCTCTGCCTGCCACTGCTCGGCAAGGTGCGGCGGGCAGAGGACCGAGATGCGCCGGATCTCGCCACGGTCGAGCAGCTCGCGGGCCACCAGCAGCGCTTCCACGGTCTTGCCGATCCCGACGTCGTCGGCGATCAGCATGCGGACCGGGTCCAGCCGCAGGGCCATGAGCAGCGGCACGAGCTGGTACGGCCGGGGCTCGACCGCGATACGCCCGAAGGAGCGAAATGGCCCGGCGCTGGCGCGTACCGACAGCCGCAGCGCGTCGAGGAGGAGGCGACCGGACCGGTAGTCGCCCAGGTCGCGGTCGGGGTCGGGCGGCGGGACGGTGGCCGGCTCGACCGGCTCGAGCGAGCGCAGGATCCCCGCGATCTCCTCGTCCGAACCGCCGAGCGGCCGGACCACGAGCAGCTCCTCGTCGGAGTCAGGTAGGACCACCCACTCGCGGCCGCGGGCGTGCACGAGGCTGCCGGGCGCGAAGGTCACGCCACACCTCCGCGGTGGAGGTGCACACGCCGCATCGCGTGGCGGCTGTGGGCAGCTGTCACGACCGACCTCCGAACACGCTCGGGTTCGCCTGGAAGATCGCGGGCCAGGCCCGACGGTCCTCCGGGAACCGCAGCACGTAGTAGCCGGCCTCCTCCAGGCGAGCCTGCGCCGCCGCGTCACGCTCGCGCACGTCCCTGTACCGGTGCGGCGGCCCGTCCACGAAGACCGCGACGTACTCGTCCTCGTACAGGAAGTCGGGGCGCGCGTTCGCCGCCTCCAGGTAGTGCTGCGAGCGGGTGGGCAGCCGGTAGGCGCCCCGCTCGACCGCTTCCAGCCAGGCGCGCTCGAGGTCCGATTCTGCCGCGTGAGCGAGCGCCTCCACGTGCTCGGACCGCTCGTGGTACGTGGGCGATGGTTCGACCCGGGCGCTGGCGAGGCTGCGCAGCCAGTCCCGGATCGCGAAGCGATCCAGCAGTGGATGATCGTGCTGGTTCGTGTAGCTCATCAGGCAGTCGTAGCACGCCGCGGCGCAGGGGTCGCGGGCGCCCGGTGCGCGGCCGCGATCGGCTCCCGTCTCGGGATCGAAGTGACAGATGTCCAACGCCGCGCGGGCCACCCTGCCGATCGCTTCCGGCTCGTGTACCAGGCGCCGCAGCACGCCCGCGCCACCCTCGGCTGCCTCGTACAGGAGAAGCAGCCGGCGGTCATGGTCGGAGGGCAGGGGTTCAGCAGCCAGCTCGGCGTCCTCCAACTGGTACTCCGCCTGCACCGCGACCTTGAGTGCGGCGGCGAGCGACGCCATCTGGCGGACGGTGAGGTCTTGTGCAGGATCGACCAGCAGGATGTTCCGCGTGTCCTCCACGTAGGGGATCACCACGGCCTGGGCCTTGCCCATCGGATCGTCGGAGTCGTCGGGGTCAACGTCGCTCCGTGCCCAGTACCCGCGCTCCGTGTCGAGGACGAAGCCGAGGCGCGCCTTGTTCGCTCGTCGGCGCCAGCCGACGTTGATCCGCCAGATGGTCGCGGCGGGCCCGAACGTCAGTTCGGCAAGCGGTGTCTCGCCGACCCGGACGGACGCGCGCTGCGCCACCGTCACGCCCTCGTGCGTCGCGAAGCGGATCGCCGTGCGGATCTCGAAGCCGAGCCGCTGGCGCTCTTCCTCGTCCGAGGTGATCCGGTCCTGGCGGCGGGTCACCACGTTGCGCAGGCGGAACAGCCGCTCGATCGGGGTGGGCAACAGCGCGCCGCAGTGGGAACAGAGGTCCGGCCCGGGCTCCGCGCCTCGGATCTCGTGGAGATAGCCGCACGCGTCGCAGTGCTTGGCGGACTCGGTGAGGAGGCGGTTGCCGTCACCTCGCTCCGGCGGGAGCAGCACCTGGGTGATGCGATAGCGCGACCCTTCGTGGTACACGATGCTCCGCGGACCGAACTCGCTGATCGCCAGGAAACGCGGCCGGGACAGGTAGTCGTCGCGGCCCGAAGCGCCGCGACGCCCAGGGATCCATGCGCTGAGGGGCAGGCGCGGGAACGCGTACCCCGGCAGGAAGCCCTCGCTGGCGAAATAGCGGTAGGAGTAGAAGTCCGACTGCATGCGGGACTCGTCGGTTTCGCCGGTCAGCAGTTTCAGTTGCGCTTCTGCCTGATCGCGGAGCTGCTGGGCCTTGTTCCGTTCGCCGATCGGGCGGCTGTGGTCCCCGACGATCTCGTGTTGCAGGGCGCGGTTGCGCCACGCCGAGAGGTACAGGTCGCGCCAGCGGCCGCAGGCCGCGTCGAAGCGTGCCGGCGCCGCTGCGAGCGTCTCGTCGAGCCAGCCATCGGTGAACCACTCGGCCTCGCGAACCTGCGGGAGGGATCGCAGCAGCGACGCAGCCTTGGCCTGTGCGCGCAGCCGGGCGCCGCCGTCGTGGATCGCCGCCTCCACCGACGCTTTGAGCTCCATCCGCGGGGGGTCACCGTCGAGGTCGAGCAGATCGGCCAGGGAGGACTTGAGGTCCAGGTTGGTCTCGGCCAACCAGACGGCGTGGATGTGCGCGCGCACGAGGTCCTCGTTGGCAAGTTCGAGCCGTGGCGGCCGGACCTGACCCGACACCATGAGTTCCGGGCGGCGGAAGAAGTACTGGTCGTGGGAGCTGCCCCAGGCGCAGTAGTTGAAGAGCAGGGCGGGGCTTCCGCTGCGGCCCGCTCGCCCGGAACGCTGCGCATAGTTGGCCGGTGTGGGGGGCACGTTGCGCAGGCCGACCACGTTCAGTTCGGCGATGTCCACGCCGAGCTCCATGGTCGGGGAGCAGTACAGGATGGGCAGGCGGCCTTCCCGGAAGGCCTCCTCGCGCTTCATGCGCTCGGCGGGCGGCACCTGGGCCGTGTGCTCCTTGGCCTCGAGCCCGGCGTTGGACGCGGCGGTCTGGCTGTAGAAACGGAGGAAGAACGGGTTGGGCCGGTGGCCACCCTTGGGAGGCCGCGGGACGCGGATCGGGTCCGAGAACGGGTGGGGAGCTTCGGCCGGGTGCCCGATCCAGCGGATGCCGGCAGCCTTGATCTGGTAACCACCGACCTCGCCAGGCTTCCTGGGCTCGTCCACGAGGGCGACGAGGCCCGCGATGCGCAACGCTTCGAATACTGCCCGGATGATCGCCTCGCGGTCCTCGAGGCGAAGCCGTCCTCCGGGAGGGGTCAGGTGTCGGGCGACGAACAGGCCCATCCCCCCACGACCCGAGATGTACCGATGACCCTGGAAGTCGCCCGGGCGGATGGATCGCGGATAGGCGACCGACGCCACCTCGAGCCGTTCGTCTTCGTCGACCGCCCAGGGCGGCATCAGGTACTGGCCGCTCCGATGACGCAGTTGCTCCTGCCAGCTGGCACTGAGGTAGTCGACCTGGATGGCGAGGCTCCGGCGCAGGTAGTCGAGCAGGGCCCTGGCAGCGGCCGCTCGCTTCTCGGGCGTCGCTGCCGCGAGCACCGGGTGACTCGTCGCCCAGACATCGTCGGCCCTGGTGAGCTCGTCGAGCGACTCGTATCGGATCTCGAGCAACCCGGTCTGCTCGAGGTTCGGCGCCGTGACCCGCCAACCGCGCTCCACGTCGCGGTAGATCCGGTAACCGACCAGGTCGCGCAGGGCCCGCTCGGTCTCGTCGCGAGCCATGAAGCGGACGCTCGGGTCCTGGGCGTAGAGCTCGATCGGCAGGGCGAGCGCCTCGGTCACCCGCGCCGCCAGCGTGTCATGCCGAAGCCCGCCGTCGGCGGCGGCTGCCAGCGCCGCCGAGTGCAACGCGGCCCGGAGCAGTCCCACGATGACGAAGTCGTTGAAGTGACCCGCCTGCAGCGAGGCATCCTGGCGGTTGTCCGTGAAGGCGAGCAGCTTCCGGGCCTGCTGCGGAAGCTGGTGGTCCGCACGGAGCTGATGGATGGCCGTGAGCGACAGGAGGCTCGTCGCGCTCGATCGGCCACCCGAACCGAGGGTGGACAGCTTGCCCAGGTCCGTGGCCTGCGTCCCGCTGTACGTCACGCCACAGGCCAGGCAGAAACGCATCGGGGCGGGCACGAAGACCGCGTCGACGCCGTCCGCGGCGTTCACCGTCCCGTCTGGCCCCACCCGCAGGTGCTCCGGAACGAGGCGGCGGAAGCCGGACTTGACGCGCCGACCGGAGGACGTCTCCTCGACCCAATCCTCGGGCAGCCTGTCGAGCACCTCAGTGGCATCGGGCGGCCACTGGCCCTCGGTGTTCACCACGAGGAACCCCTTGGCCCTGCTCTCGTCCTTGAGCAGGTCGCTCAGGGCCCGCGGCTCGAACCGCGCCGTCGGTGCCTCGAGGTCACGCCCGACCACGTAGTAGTCCTGGCCGCACTCTCGACAGAAGGCGAGTGGGAGCAGGAGCCGCGACCGCTCGGGGTCAGTGGGATCGAGCTGTTGCGCCTGGGTCGTGATGTACCGCTCGGCAGGGGCCTGCACTGAGGCGTACACGGCATCGCCCCGGGAGAAGAATTGGTGGACCCGGAAGGCGAACAGGGGAAAGCCGGTGGTCGGGTCGGTGAGCGCCTGGCCGAGCTCGAGGACGGCCCTGATGGCGACCTCGCACCGGGGGATCGGCTCGCCGGTCGCCTGGGAGAGTTCGGCAGCGACGCCATCCGGGCCTGAGAGGGCTCGAGGTACGGCACGCACGAGTCGCCCCTCGTCCGGGTCTTCCCGCAGGCCGATGGTCGCCTCGACCCACGCCGCGAGCGGATCGGCCAGGAACCCGTCGCTGGTGGTGGGCGGCGGGGCGTTGCCCCGCACCCGGGCGCGCAGCGCCGCGAGCCACGTCGGGTCATCCCATCGCGGGCCGCGCGTGGCCCGCCGCAACGTCTCGCCGATCACGCCGGATGGGTCGACCCGCGCGCCGAACAGGGTGGAGGCGACATCGGCGATCTGCCGGCGCTGCTCGGAGAGCGTCCCGCCGCCCGCCAGCGTCGCGGACGTCCCGACGTACTGGATTCGATCGGAGCCTGTCGCCTCGCGCACCCGCCGCACGAGAAGCGCCACGTCGGCACCCTGGCGGCCGCGATACGTGTGCAGCTCATCCAGCACCAAGAAGCGCAAGCCACGGGCCGCCTCGACAAGGCGCCGCTCGCGCGGCCGAACGAGGAGCAGCTCGAGCATCATGTAGTTCGTGAGGAGGATGTCGGGCGGCGCCGCCATGATCGCGTCCCGGACGTCGTCTGGCTCCTGTCCGGTGTACTTGCGGAACGTCAGCGGGCCACGGCCGTCCGGGAAGCCGAGCTCGAGGAACTTCGCGAGCTCGTTCTCCTGGCTGTTCGCCAAGGCGTTCATCGGGTAGACGACGATCGCCTTGATGCCCGGGCCGGGCTCTCGAAGCACCGAATCGACGATCGGGACGATGTAGGCGAGGGACTTGCCCGACCCGGTCCCGGTTGTGAGGACGTAGTTCGCGCCTCGGCGGGCGGCCTCGATCGCCTCGACCTGGTGCCGGTGCAGGCGAAGCCCCTCAGCGCCACCTGCCTTGTCCTTGTTGCGGCGGAAGATCGCGGCGCAGCCGGGATGCAGGAGACCGCCTTCGACGAGCTCGTCGATCCAGCCGCCCGGCTCGTAGCTCGGGTTGAGTTGGACCAGTGCCTCTGGCCAGAGCAGGCCCGCTTGGAGCTCGCGCTCGACGTGCTCGGCGATCCGTTGGTCCGCGACCTCGAGGAAGCTCCGCGTGTAGTCGGCGTAGTCCTGGACGAGCTGCTCGCGCAGGCCGAAGACGTTCAACGCGTCGACCTCATTACGCTGCTCCGCCGCCCGCTGCGGCAGGCCACGCTCCCGTCACGCCGGGACTCGATCCTGAGCGGTCGCGCGGAGACGGTCCCGTCTCCGGGTGGCTGAGCGGGTGAATGCCGGACCTCCCATCGAGACGCGAGCGGGGGCTCCACGCATGCCTCACGTCCCCGGTCACCATTCTATTGACCGCCCGCGCGACGATCGCGCATCGCCGGGACCGCGTCGCGCGGGGCGCGGAGCGCGACCAGCTCGTTCGCGAGCTCGGTCAGCTCGTCCCGAAACTCGACCTCGGTCCACCACTCCGGATGCTCCCGGCGGAGCCGCTCGGCGCCGACACGGGCACCGACGAGCTGCCCCGCCATGCTCGCGATGGTATCGGTGTCGTGGCTGGTGTTGGCGGCCGTGAGCAGCACGATCGCCGGATCGTCCGACGCCCGCAGGAAGCAGAAGACCGCCGCGGGCACCGACTCCAGGGCGAAGGCGCCCGTCCAGGTGTAGGCGAGAACCTCGGCCGGGTCGTCCCTCAGCAAGTCAGGGACCTCGGCCAGCCGCTCGCGCAGGTAGACGAGCGCGTGAGGGGGCTTGCGCTCCGCCGACGGCGCGGCCTCAAGGCGGACGATGGCACGGACCATGAACCCCACGAGAGCAACCGGGTCGAGCGCTCGGCCGGCGAGCGAGAGACGCAGGATCGCGCCTACGCCGGCCGCCATCGCGACTGCGCCCGCGACCCCCACCGGGGCGGCATGCGTCGGCAGCGCCTGCGTCACCGCGATCTGGCAGAGCGGCCCGGGCGAGGGATCGAGGGCGTGCGCCAGGCCCACCGGCGCGGCGGGCATGGCGGCCCCGTTGCCGGCCGAATCGATGGTCGGTCCCACTTCCCACCAGGGCCGGCCCTCCTCGAGCAGCGCGACCGCCGCCCGCGTGGCCCGGCCGGCCCCGCGCGCCTCGGGAAGCCAGGCGACGAGATCCCGCGAGAGGTCGTCCGGGTCCACGAGGCCACCGTGCCGGGCAAGCGCACGCGCCACGAGCACGGTGAGCTGGGTGTCGTCGGTGATGGTCCCCGTCGGCCCGCCCTGCCAGCCGTGCCACGGCTGGAACGTCCGGACGAAGCCCGGGTCGTCTTCGTGTCCCAGCGTCGAGTAGGGGCGCGTCTCGTTGGGGCGTCCCAGCGCATCACCGACCGCGCCCCACAGCAGCGACCCGCGCACGAGGTCGCGGAGCCGATCCTCGTCGAGCGCCCTCGGCGGCCGCGACGGCCAGCGCACCCCAGGCAGTGGATACCGGTCCTGGAGCTCGGCGTGGGGCGAGGGCCACCAGGTGCCGCAGGCCCGGCACCCGAACGCGGCCCCGTCTGAGCCAGGGCCAGCGCCAAGGCCGAGCCGTGCGTCCGGCGTGTCGGCCAGCTTCGCCGGCTCCGTGGTGGGTGTGCCGTGGACGACGCGCGCCACCGCGTCCGCATGGCAGTACGGGCAGGTGCGCGGGCGGGCGGCCATCACCGGTGTCCGTCCTCCCCAGGTGCCGCTCCTCCGGCCAGCCCCTGCATCGTGGAAACCGCGCCGACGAACCGGCCGAGCAGGCCGGCCGCGGCCACGAGCGCGACGACGGCCCGGCAGCGTGGTCCCAGGCGCCCCGCGCTCACCGGCCCGTCCTGCCCGCGACTCGCACCAGGCAGCCGGGGCCGGCCGTCCCCGCCCCGCCCGAGCGCGCGATCCTCGATGGCTCCCGCATGGCCCCTCGCTCCGCCTGCCGCTCGCCATGATCCCCCATCCCTCGGGTCACGATCAAGCCGTGCTGTGCCAGCTCGCGCGACACGGCAACCGGGGGTGAACGAGATCGCTGCGGTCTGGGCCCCGAGCCTCGCTCATGCGTTGGCTGAACGCATCTCGGGCCGATCACTCGGCACGGCGCTCCGCCTCGCCGGGGGACATGTCCACGGGACCCGGCCCCGGCTGCTCAGCGCCCTCCATCGCGAGCTCATCTGCACGCACAGCTGGCCTGTCTGGCAGAACCGGTGCCTGAGGGGGCGGCACCGGCAGCGCCAACGGGTCAGCCGCGTCGACGCCAGGCGTGACGGGCCCGTCCGTCGTGCCCATCTCCAGCGAAACCGGTGTCGGTTCCGCCGCCGGCGCCGGCCGGAGCCTCAAGCCTCCACGCCGCCGGATCACCAGCACTCCCCCAAGGAGGCAGAGCAGCCCCGCCCCAAGACCCAAGCCAAGCCGCAGCTGACCAGTCGCGGACGCACCGTTGACCGCTTGGTCGATCTCGGCGGACACGGCGACCGCCCGTTCTACCTGGTCCTTGGCGAGGGATGTCTCCGCATCGGCCGTCATGGCGCGCAGGTCAGTGCCGAGCAAGCCAACCGTCTCCACCGCCCCGTGTGTGGCCCGCGCCCTCGACACGGCGGCGGTCACCGTCGTTGCGGCTGCCAGGCGGTCCTGGGCATAGTCCACCGCCGCCCGCAGCTCGCTCGCGTCCTGCGCCGATTCGAACTTCGTCTGCAACGTGGTGACGCTCGCGGCGTCGGGGGCCAGCGCGACGAGCCGGGCCCGGAGATCGAGGATGGGGGTCGCGGCCTCCATCGCGCTCGTCGCCTGCGTGAACTGCCAGGCGGCCATCGGGCCCCGGACCGCATACGGAAGCGCCCAGTCGCCCGCTTGTGCGGCGAGCGCATGGTACTGGGCGCGTGCGGACGAGCGGGCGTCGAGCTCGCTCGAGCTGCGCGGCACGCCGAAGTCGGCAAGCAGGCGTTGGACGTAGTCGAGATCGGTCCGTCCCGCGGCCACCATGCCACGCTCGTCGACCAAGTCGAGCCACGTGCGCCAGTCGACGGCCCCCGAACCGACCGTCTCTGGCGCACCTGCTCCGGCATAGGCGATCTCGTGACGCGAGGCCGCCTGCAGCACCTGCGTGAACCGTGCATCGCCGATGGCATCCGCGACCGCGGTCACGATCCAACACGACGCGGCGTACTGGTAGCTCACCGCGTCGCGGTCATCGGCGGTCGCACGAGGTCCGAGGACCTTCCAGGTGTTGAGCGCCGGCGGCTGCCCGGAACCCGTGTAGACCTCGGGGCGCTTGCAGGCCTGGTAGTCGTTCGCGGCGGCCGTCTTCTCCGCGTAGCTCGCGTAGCCCTCGGTGAGCCAGCGGTCGGAGAAGAGGCGTGAATTGAACCAGACGTGGCTGAGCTCGTGGGCCACGGTCGTCTCGTCGAGATCCTCGCTGACCCATGCGACGTCCGTGTCTGCGTCGTACGAGCCGGCGTAATCGCCGCCGAGATCAGCCTCGGTGACCTCGCGGATCGCGACGGTCCCGCTGCCCGGCACGGGCAGGCCAATCAGCGACTCCAGGGCCGGCAGCGCCGTGCGGACCGCGGTGGAGGCCTGCTGCACCCACTGCGGATCCTCCGGCCAGCCTTGGACTTCGATCACCCGACCATCCGCCGCGGTGATGTCCTCGTGGGTGTAGCCAGCCGGGTTCGTCGCCTCGATGCAGGCCGCAAACTTGTAGGGCTCCCTTAGCCCGAATCCACCGAACCTCCGGCTGATCGGGTCGGCTGAGGGCCGAAAGGACCCGCTGGCCGACTGATCGGGCCGACCCGACCAGCGGATGGCGGGTTGGCGCGCGTCACAGCGCCGTCGGGAGGCCCGAAACCGGGCCGCGGGAGCGCGCCCAGTGCCGCCCCGGGCAGGCTTGCGCCAGGTCCCCGAGCGGCCGGCAGGCGGAGGGTCCGTCAGACTTGGAGTGGGAGAGCCCGCAGCCTGCGAAGCGCCGCGGCGAACTCGACGGCCCAGGGCCAGTGCGCCGGCAGATGGAGCGTCCAGCGGCGGGCCGAGCGGGTGAGGCGGCCGGCCAGGCTGAAGAGGCGCCGCCGCA
>JAKAMV010000787.1 GCA_021812735.1 Chloroflexota bacterium
GCGCGGACGGCGGCGCCGGGGGCGGCGCGGGGGGCGCGGACGGCTCGCCGACACCCGGCTGCGGCTGATCGAGCGGCTCGAGGCGGTCGCGGGGCTCCAACGGCTCGGTCACGGTGCCACCTTGCTCGGGCTGGGCTGCGGGCTGGATGCGGGACCCCCGCTCGCGGTCGGCTGCGGCGTGGGCAGCGTGAGCTGCTGCGGGCCGCGCCCCGCCTGGTGGCACTGGAGGCATTCAGTGTCCGTCAGCGGGCCAGAGGGGTGGCGCTCGTTGCGGGCCTTGAAGCCGTCGGGACCGTGGCAGGTCAGGCAGGGCGGCAGGTTGGCCAGCGGATGCGAGACGACCGGCGGGTGCAGCGCCCAGGTCGTGTGGGGGTCGTGGCACTGGAGGCACTGGGGAACGTAGTGGTTGGCGGGGACGATCGTCTGGACGGTGGCGGGGCGGCCCTCGATGGCCACGTGGCAGCGGATGCAGACCGCGTCGGTCGGCATCGCGATCGGCGCGCTCGTGGTGATGCCGCTCTTGGCCGCGTCCTCGTGCGCCAGCATGGGGCCGTGGCAGCTCTGGCAGCCGATGCCTGCATGGGAGTGGCTGGCGAGCCGGCTCGCCTCGGTGAGGTGACACGCCACGCAGTCCGACGAGGCGGCGAACGACATGTCCAGCGCCGCCCACTGCTTGGCGTTGCTGTCGCGGTGGAGGGCGAAGTCGAGATACGGGCTCCACGCCATGGCGGCGCTCGCGAAGATCGCGACCGCGATCACGGCCGCGCCAACGAGAACGCCGGTGGTGCCGATCAGCCAGCCCCGGCGGGAGCGGGGCCGGGCGGATGCCCAGAAGCGGCGCGCGCGCATCCTCATAGGACTGACGGGTTCAGCAGGCCGCGCCGAACCGTGTACCGGAGGAGCTCGACCCGGTCGTGCAGGTCGAGCTTCTCCATGAGGCTGGCGCGACTGGAGTGCACGGCCTGCTCGGACAGGTCCAGCGACCGGGCGATATCGCGGTTCGTGTGCCCCAGGGCGGCCAGGAGCAGGATCTGGCGCTCGCGGTCGGTGAGGTGCTCATACGGGTCGTCGGCCGCCGCCGGGGTCCGGCGGACGTACGTGTCCACCATGCGCGTCAGGATCGCGGGGCTCACGTACGTGTGGCCGGCGCTCACGGCCCGGATCGCGGCGACCACGTCGTCCGCGAGGGCCTCGCGGGTGAGCAGCCCCGTTGCGCCCGCCTTGAGCACGGTGGCGAACTGGTCCGTGGCGCATCTGCAGTCGAGGGCGATCACCCTGGCCCCCGGCGCGGCCGCGCGGACCTCTTCGATCGCCTCCGGCACGCCGATCCCGTCGGCCGCGAAGGCCTCGTAGCCCAGGATGATCACATCGGGTGCCACCTCCCGCGCCTGGGCGAGGATGGCCTGGCGGCTCCGCGCCTCGACGACCACGGACATGTCGCGCTCGCGGTCGACCACGGACCTGAAGGCGGCGCTGAGCATCGGGAAGTCGCCAATCGCCAGCATGACACCGACCATGGCGCCATCGCGCGGCACACCGGAACTCTGGTCGCGGGCAGCCGTCATCGGGACGCCACCCCCGGGGTCTCGATCCTGTCGCGGCCTGTCATCGCTCCACTCCCGCACGTGGGCCCACCTTCGACCCCACGTGCGTCATGGTCCCCTGACCGGACTCCTCCCGACAGGCACCCCAGGGCGGATCTCGCGGGCCCCAGGTGGGCAAACGTGGTCACAGTCGCCCTGGCCCGCCACGCATCCGGGTGGCGTCTAGCGACGCCGGTTGGAGTCTCGACTCGCCGGCGTCGGCCGACACCCCCTGGCCGGGGGGTGTCGCCCCGCCCCGCAGGCGGCTTCCGTGCACGGATTCCGGATCGGCCGCTATGCTGCGCCCATGACCACCCGCGCTCGTTGCCCAGGCCGCTGCGGCTGCTGCTCCTGTCCTGGGCGAGCGCCGGCAGCGAGCCCGGTGGCGGTCGTCCGCTAGACCGTCGCCCCCCGCCGTCGGCCTCGCGCCCTTGCCCTGCCGCTCCGGCCGGCCCGAGGCCCGAGCGGCGCGTCCCACCCGCCGAGTCGCCGTGCCGTGGGGGCGAGCATCCCGCTCCTCCCGCCCCGGCGTCCGCCGACCCGCTGACCGGAGAGCGCCCATGCCCACCCAGATCGACCACGACCGAGACCACGCCTTCGCCGAGGTGCTCACCGGCGACCGCGCTGCCCACGGCCGCATCTACCCGCTGAAACGCGACGTGGCCGCGTTCGCGGACGAGCTGCTCGGGATCCTGTTCCCGCAGCTCTCCGACAACGCGCTGTGCGCCGAGGACGACCTCGCCGCCCGGCTGGTGCTGGCCCGGCGGGACCTGCGGCGGCTGGTGGAGCCCCTCACCGATGCCGAGGCCGCGGACCGGGTCATCGTCGCGTTCGCGGACGCCCTGCCGCGCGTCCACGCGGCGCTGCTCGAGGACGGCGAGGCGATCCTCGCCGGCGACCCCGCCGCCGAGTCGCTCGACGAGGTGGTGGCGGCGTACCCGGGCTTCCTCGCCATCGCGATCCACCGCCTCGCGCACGAGCTCTACACGCTCAAGGTGCCCGTGCTGCCGAGGCTGCTCGCCGAGGTGGCCCACACGCGCACCGGCATCGACATCCACCCCGGCGCCACGATCGGGCGCGGCTTCTGCATCGACCACGGCACCGGCGTCGTGGTCGGCGAGACCGCGGTCATCGGCGACAACGTCAAGCTCTACCAGGGCGTGACGCTGGGCGCGCTGTCGGTGGTCAAGGCACTGGCCGGCCACAAGCGCCACCCGACCATCGGCGACCGCACGGTCATCTACGCCAACGCGACCGTCCTCGGCGGCGACACCGTGGTCGGCAGCGACAGCATCGTTGGCGGCAACGTGTTCATCACCAGCTCCATCCCCGCGGGCTCGGTCCTGTACCAGACCAGCCGGTCCCGCGTCCGCCGGGCCGACGAGGGGTTCGACGGCATCGACTTCGTCATCTAGCGCGGCACGCGCCAAGCGCGGCACGCCAGCGTCCCAGCAGTGAAGGAACCACCATGCCCGCCTCCAGCGTTCTCGACCTCATCGGCAACACCCCCCACGTCCGGCTCAACCGGCTGTTCGACCCGCGCGTGACCGTGTGGACCAAGCTCGAGCGCGCGAACCCCGGCGGATCGATCAAGGACCGCATCGGCCTGGCCATGATCGACGACGCCGAGCGGCGAGGGGCGATCGCGCCGGGACGCACCACGATCGTCGAGCCCACCTCCGGCAACACCGGGATCGGTCTCGCGCTCGTCGCGGCCGTCAAGGGCTACCGCCTGATCCTGACCATGCCCGAGTCGATGTCCGTGGAGCGCCGCAAGCTCCTGGCGGCGTACGGCGCCGAGCTGGACCTGACGCCGCGCGAGCTGGGCATGAAGGGCGCCATCGCCCGGGCGAATGAGCTCGCGGCCGACATCCCCGACGCCTGGATCCCGATGCAGTTCGACAACCCCGCCAACCCCGCCATCCACCGGTCCACGACCGCGGACGAGATCGCCCGCGACTTCCCGGACGGGCTGGACTACCTGGTCACGGGGGTCGGCACCGGCGGCCACATCACGGGTGTCGCCGAGGCGCTGAAGCCGCGCTGGCCGCAGCTCAAGGTGTACGCGGTGGAGCCGACCGCCTCGCCGGTCCTGTCAGGCGGCGCCCCCGGGCCGCACCCGCTCCAGGGGCTCGGCGCCGGCTTCGTGCCGGGCGTCATGCGGACCGAGCTGCTCGACGGCGTCCTGCAGGTGGACGGGCCGGCCGCGATGGACTACGCGCGCCGGGCCGCCAGGGAGGAGGGCCTGCTGATGGGCATCTCGTCGGGCGCGGCGCTGGCCGCGGTGGCGCAGCTGGTGCCGTCGGTGCCGGACGGGTCCCGGATCCTCACGTTCACATACGACAGCGGCGAACGGTACCTCTCCGTCGAGGCGCTGTGGCCCGCGACTGGCGCGTAGCGGGCGCCGGGGGGCGAGATGCGAACGAGGCCGGCGGACGTCCGCCGGCCTCGTTCGCATCTTGGGCCCGTCCTGCGGCGGTGGCCCCCGTGGATGGGGGCGGGATCAGCCGAACCAGGTTCGCGCCTCGACCTCGCTGACGTCGGGCATCGTGAGGATGCCGACGATCGATTCGTGGGGCAGGCTCGAGCGGCGGGCGACGAGGTCAGCCACCCGGTCCGGGTTGCCGCCGCAACGGCGAAGCGCGGTGGGGTCGAGACGGGGCCAGACGAGGAGTGCGCGGCGGCGGATCGTCTCCGCCGCGATATCAGCCTGGGTCATCGGTTACCTCCGCCACCCATGCTGCAACTCCCGTGTTGCCATTCCGCAATCGCCCGGTGAAGATCTGGAAACTCTCGGCAATTCTGGGTAGGTTCTCATGGACCGAACCGGTCGGCCGCCCTTGCCGGCGGCACGGGATGTCGCTTTGGCCCGCCTGCCCGCCGCCGGGCGTGGCACCCTAGTTGCGTCCCGGCGTCGCGGTGTCGCGATCGGTCGGCGACGCACGGGAGGCCGTGGTGGAGATCCGCAAGATCGTGGTCGA
>JAKAMV010000788.1 GCA_021812735.1 Chloroflexota bacterium
GTGGCGGTGATTCTTCACGACGACGCCGGCCGCATCTCGATCCCCAGCAGCATCGGCTTCTCGGCGGCGTTCCTGGACCTGGGGCGCGAGCTGGAGGCGGCACGTGTCGGCCAGCGCGACGTCCCGCCTCGCCGGCCGATCCAGATCCTCGGGCCCGACGCCCCCCGGGCAATCAACCCGCTGCGGGCCGCGGGCATCCAGGAAGGCGTGGACACCCTGCTGGTTGCGCCCCTGATCGATGGCCACGAGCTCCACGGAACCCTGTTCCTCGCCCACGACCGGCCGTTCCGCTGGCGCGACGCGGACCTCGACGCCGCGGAGGCGCTCGCCGGCGACGCGGCGATCGCCATCCGGTCGGCGCGGACGTTCGGGCGCATGGCCGCGTGGGCCGCCCAGCTCCAGGCCATCCAGCGCCTCGGCGCCCGCCTGTCCGGGCTGACCACGCAGCAGGAGATCGGCCATGCCATCGCGACCGAACTGCGCCAGTTGATCGAGTACGACAACGTGCGCGTCTACCGGGTCCGCGGCGAGGAGCTGGTCCCGGTGGCGTGGCTCGGGCTGTCGGCCGACTACACCGGCGAGAAGATTGACGACCTCCGGGTCCAGATGGGCGAGGGCATCACGGGCTGGGTCGGGCGGTTTCGCGTGCCGCAGCTCGTGGACGACAGTGCGAACGACCCGCGGGCGATCACCATCCCGGGGACTAGGCCCGACGCCGACGAGTCGATGCTGCTCGCGCCCATGGTCCACGAGGGCGCCTGCCTCGG
Source organism: Chloroflexota bacterium (assembly GCA_021812735.1). The sequence continues at coordinate 768 of JAKAMV010000788.1, forward strand.
CGTCGTCGTGCTGGCTTATGGTGCCCTGCGCCACTTCACGGAGGACGACCTCCGACTGCTCGTCATCTACGCGTCGTTCGCCGCCCAGGCGATGGCCAACGCGGACGCCACGGAGCGCCTCCGCGAGCAGGCCGACAGGCTCGAGCGCCAGCTGCGCGCCCAGCGTGAGCTGCTCGGCACGACCGAGGCCATGCTGACCACCCTTGACTCGGGCGCGGTCCTCGACCAGATCACCAGCCGCCTCGGTGCCCTGATCGCGTGCGACAACATGGTGATCGAGGTGGTGGACCGCCAGACCGGGCTGCTGAAGCCCCTCACGGCGCGCGGGACGATCCAGGACGACCACCTGCAGCCCTGGTTGCCGGGCGAGCAGGGCATCGCGCCCTGGGTCGTGGAGCACAACGAGCCCGTCCTGATCGAGGACGAGATGGCCGACCCGCGGGTCAACCACGTCCGGAACGGGCCGGTCGAGGGCAGCCTGATCGTCGTCCCGCTGTTGGGCCCCAAGTCCGCCGCCGGGGTGCTGACGCTCGAGCGCTTGGGCCGCGAGCCGTTCACGACCGAGGAATTCGACCTCGTCAAGCTGTTCGCCGGCCAGGTGTCGATCGCGCTCCGCAATGCCGAGGTGTTCCAGGCGGTCGAGGTCCGCGCCGCCACCGACGGCATGACCGGCCTGTTCAACCACCTCGTGTTCAAGCAGCAGCTGGACCGCAGTGTCGCGTCCGGCGAGCCGTTCGGCCTCGTGATGATCGACCTTGACCACTTTCGCCTGTTCAACGAGACCGAGGAGCTGCACCAGGACGGCGACCGGGTCCTGCGCGAGATCGCCTCGGCCATCGGCAGCGCGGCGCGCGAGACTGACGCAGTGTTCCGCTACGGCGGCGACGAGTTCGCCGTGCTGCTGTCGCACAGCGACAGCGAGGGTCTGGCGCAGGCCGCCGGGCGCATCCAGGCCGCGATCGGGTCGGTGGGCGCGCCTGGCACGCGCTGGCACGAGCTCGGGCTCAAGGTCTCGGCGTCGATCGGCACGTCCGCATTCCCGACGGACGGGAGGACCGCCGACGACGTGCTGCTGGCGGCGGACCGCGCCTGCCGAGTGGCGAAGCTCAAGGGCCGCGACCGGATCTGCACGGCACGCGAGGGCCTGGCGCTGGCCGACGGTTACAAGCTCTCCGAGCCGACCCCGGTGGACCAGCCGGTGGTCATCGGCTAGGCCCGGGGCGTCAGGCATGCTGCCCTCCGGCATCACCGTGCTCCGCCCATCTGCGTCACACTGCGGCCACCTCGCAGGAGGTCAGGGATGACGATCCGATGCATGACCCGCCGAAGCCTGGCTGCGACGCTCGTGCTGGTCGCGCTGGCAGCGTCGCTGGGCGGCTGCCTCGAGATGGCGACGCTCCCCACGTCCGAGCCGCCGCCCACCCCCGTCCCGACATCGCCGCCTCCTCCCACACCGACGCCCACGCCGGGGCAACCGACGCCGACGCCCGTGCCGACCTTCACGACCTACACCGTTCGGCCGGGCGACAACCTCACGACGATCGCCCGCCGCTACCGCACGACGCCGCGGAGCCTGGCGTTCTGGAACCGCGACACGTATCCGAGCCTGGACCCCGCCTCGCCCCACTACGCGCCCAACAAACTCCAGCTGGGATGGGTGCTCAAGGTGCTGCCCGGCGGGCTCTACTCGGAACCGCCCGGCCCCACCGATTCGGGGCTCGAGGTGACGCCCGCGCCATCCGAGTACCTCGGGCCGCCGACAGAGCCGCCGTCTGCGGGACCGTCGAGTGGCGCGTCTGGTGCCGTTCCAGGCTGATCCGCCGAGGCGCGCCTCCCCGCTTCGTTCGGCCCCCGCTTCGCACCGTTTCGCCCGCCGCTCGCGGGCGGCTATCCTTGCTCGCCATGTCGCCGTTGAGCCCCTCGCCCCGGATCGTCGTCACGCTGATGGTCGCCGCCGCCCAGACGGAGCCAGAGATTGCCGAACGCAAGAACGCGCTGTACGTCGATTCGGTGGTCCGGCACGGCGCGATCGCGATCCCGCTTGACGCCACCGCGTCGGGCGCTGCCCGCGAGGCGGCGTTCAGGACGATGGACGGGCTGCTGCTCACCGGCGGCGCGGACATCGACCCCGCGCGCTACGGGCGCCCGAACGAGGGCTCGCGGGACCTCGAGCCCGACCGCGACGAGCTCGAGGCAGCCGCCTGGGCTGCGGCCGAGGCGCGCGCTGTCCCGGTCCTCGGGATCTGCCGCGGCCTCCAAGCGATGAACACATTCGCGGGCGGGACGCTGCTCCAGGATGTGGGCGGGCATGTCACCAACGGCTGGGGCCACGGGCCGGCCGCGACCCACCCACTCCGGCTCGTGCCAGGCAGCGCGACCGCGCGCGTCCTCGACCCGTCCGGATCCGCCGCGGACCTCGTTGTCAACAGCTACCACCACCAGGCGGTTCGCACGCTCGATCTCGCGCCTGGCTTCACGGCCACGGCCTTCGCGGACAGCCCGGCGGGTCCGCTGGTCGAGGCACTGGAGACGACGTCGGGCCCGTGGCGCATGGCGGTGCAGTGCCACCCGGAGCGGACGGAGTCAACGCCGCACGTGTTCGAGCGGCTGTTCGCCGCCTTCGTCGAGGCGTGCCGGACGCGCAGCTAGGGCCGAGGCACGAGGGTGCCGGCCGCTCCGCCGGGTCGCGGCGAGCGCGAGGGTGATGGCGAGCAAGCCCCCGACGCATCGAAGCGAGGCCGGGAGGAGGTGCGGCCTCGCTTCGATGCGCTCGCGGGTCGGGACGGGAGGAGGGAGGACCGTCGCGCCCCGCTGGAACTGCTTCGTCAATCGCCCGCATTTCTCGGTGCGGTAGCGCAACTATGCGCGCCCGGTCACGGCCCGGCGATGACCCGTGAGTCCCACCCCGCGCGTACTTTGCGGGCGCTTGTTCCGGGCGGGTGGCGCTCCAGGACGGGTTCACCACCGGCCGCGAAACGCGGTTTCGGCGGCGATGCGATCCCAATCCTGGCCGTCTCGCTATGCTCGGGCGCGTGAGAGTCAGGATCATCGAGCTGCGGGTCCTCGGAGCGGCGCTCGCCGCCCTCTGGCTGGTCACGTTCGTCCTGATCCTGGCGGGCTATCGGCCAGGCGGCCCCGTTGACATCCTCGTTGGCGTCACGGCCGGGGGCCCGATCGTGGTAGCTCTGGCGGCGGTCCGCTGGCCGCCGGTGGCGCGCAGTTCACGCGCGTTCGCGCTGATTGCCTGGCTCGCGCTGGTGCCGATCCTGCTCCTCATCCCGTCGATCGCAGGGCTGGTGTCGCAGCTCCAGGGCCGCGGTCCCCAGACACTGCTGCCCTCGGCCGAGGCGGCGTACCCGTGGGCGCTGGCGCTGTTCGCGACCGGGGTCTTCGCCGGGCTGGGCGTGGCGCGCCGCCGCCTGGGCGACAGGTCGCCGCGGCGACGGAGGCTGATGGCGGGCGTCGCCTTCGGCCTGGCTGCGACGCTCTCGGCCGGCTCCGCCTTCGCGGTCACGGCCGTCGTCAACGAGCTCTCGCTGGCCAACCGGCCGGCGTACTCGTCGCGCTTCGGTCCCACCGACCCCACGGCGGAGCCGTCATCCTGCGATGGCCCGCTCCTCTACGGCACGAGCGCCCTGGTCACGCTTCATATGGACAGCTCGATTGACGGGTCGATGACGGGCCAGGCAACGCTCAGCGGAGTCCGGTCGGGCGCGGACGTGAGCTGGGACGGTTACGTTGCCGGCCAGCACACGTTCGGGCGCAACGGCTTCATC
>JAKAMV010000789.1 GCA_021812735.1 Chloroflexota bacterium
GCGACGCCGCGGCCAGGACCAGCAGAGCAGCAAGGGACAGGGACGCCAGGCGACCTCGTGTCATGTCTTCCTCGTCAGACGCAATACCGCTGGGCGCGGTGGGGCGGGGCCGCCCCGGGACCAACTCGTGCCATCGTGGCGCCCCGGGATCGTCTCCCGGAATCGCGACGATCAAGATTGCTTAACAGTGTGTCGCAGGGCGGCGCATTTGCGCGCCGATCGAGGCTGCGTACCGGGGTCAGGCCGCCACGGCAGGCGCGTGGACGAGCCTCACGGCGACGGCGCTCGCCGCGATCGAAACCGCCACGGCGGCGACCAGGGCCACGTACACCGAATCGTCGATGGCGCCGGTGGCGACGAGCGCCGAACCGAGCACGAAGCTGAACTCCCCCACCTGACCCAGCCCGAGCGCCAGCTGGAGCGCGCGTGCCGGCAGGCGGGCGATCCGGACCAGGGCGTACGCCAGGGCGACCTTGGCCGCCAGGATGAGCCCGAGGAAGAGCGCGAGCCAGGGCAGGCCGCGGGCGAGGTGGACGGGGTCCAGCAGCATGCCCACCGCCACGAAGAACAGCACGGCGAAGAGGTCGCGGAACGGGAGCAGCCGGCGGCGTACCTCGGTCGTGGTGGGGTCCTCCGCGATCGCCAGCCCGGCGACGAACGCGGCCAGGGCGAGCGGGATCCCGAAGACCACCGTGCCGAGCCCGGCGATCACCAGGCCCGACGAAACGGAGACCAGGAGAAACAGGTCGTGCTGGTCGCGGATGGAGTGCAGCACGCGCGGCAGCAGCCGCGCCGTGGCGGCGGCCACGCCCGCGAAGACCGCGAGGCCTGCCAGGGTCACCGGCAGCGGGCGGCCGTTCGAGCCGAGCGCGGCGAGCAGGATGGCGGCCAGCGCCACGCCGGTGACGTCCTGGAGGACGCTCCATCCGAGCAGCGCGACCTCCGTGGGCTGGTCTGTCGTGCGGCGGCGGCTGCGCGTGATGTTGACGATCACGACCGATGAGGACATGGCCACGCAAAGCCCCAGGACGAGGGCGGGCAGCAGCGCGATCCCCGCGAGCCGCATCGCTCCGCCCGCCAGCAGGGTGGACGCCACGACCTGGACGGGCGCGGCCCAGAGCAACCCTGCCTGCTCACGCCGCAGCCGGAGGAGGTCCACCTCGATCCCGACTTCGAAAAGGAGGAGGACCACGCCGACGTCCGCGAGCAGTTCCACCTGGTGGCGATCTGCCACGTACCCAGGGGTGAACGGGGAGACCACGATGCCGAGCGCGAGGTATCCCACGACGGCCGGCAGCCCGACCCTGCGCGCCAGCCCGCCGAGCAGGGCGGCGGCGAGGAGGATGATCCCGATCTCGAAGATCGCGGCGGAGTTCCCCACGCCGACATGCTACCGGCGATGGTGCCCGGTGGAGCGCCACAAGTCGGGGAAGCCGCGCGATTGGAGGGGACGGCGCGCCAGCTGGTGGGGGAGGTGCGATTCGAACGCACGACGTGCCGTGTATAAGACGGCTGCTCTAACCGCTGAGCTACTCCCCCGTGAGACGGCTGCTCACTCTGAGCACGAACCATCCGACTTGACGCCCGGTCCGGGGGCCCCTACCGTTAGCACGTCGCACGACCGAGCAGCTAACTGAGGGACCCGACATGGAGACCTCCACCTACGCCCCGGACGCCCTGGCGAGTCTACGCGAGTCGTTCGCGCTCCACCTGGCATCGAACCGCTCGCCCAGGACCGCACGAATCTACCTCGCGGCGCTGGACACCCTGCGCCGCCACCTGGAGGCGCAGGGGATGCCCACGGCCGCCCGGGCGATCCGCCGGGAGCATCTCGAGAGCTACCTGGCGATGCGCCGCGCGAGCGTCGCCCCAGCGACCTGCCTGATCGAGTACCGCGCGCTCCAGCAGTTCTGGAAGTGGGCCGTCGAGGAGGACGAGGTAGCGCGTTCGCCGATGGAGAAGGTGAGCCCGCCGCGCGTCCCGGACAAGCCGGTCCCCGTCGTGGCCGAGGATGACTTTCGGGCCCTGCTCCGGGCCGCCGAGGGAAAGGACTTCGCCGCCCGCCGCGACACCGCGATCCTGCTCGTCCTGTTCGATACCGGCTGCCGGCGCGGCGAGCTCGCCGGGCTGCGCCTCGCCGACGTCGAACTCCCCGCGCGCCTCGCCTACGTCACGGGGAAGGGGGGCCACATGCGGGCGGTGCGCTTCGGGGCCCGGACCGCGGTCGCGCTCGACCGCTACATCCGCCTGCGCCGCGGCCATCGATCCGCCGGCACGGAGGCGCTCTGGCTGGGACAGGATGGCCCCCTCACCGTGACCGCGTTCCCCCAGATCATCGCCAAACGCTGCGCGGCCGCGGGGCTGCCCCGCCTGCACCCGCACCAGTTCCGCCACACCTTCGCGCACGAGTACCTCGCCGATGGTGGACAGGAGGGCGACCTCATGCGGCTGGCCGGCTGGCGCTCCCCGCAGATGCTGCGCCGCTACGGGGCAAGCCTGGCCGACGCCCGCGCCCGCGCCGCCTACCGCTCGCCGGCGGACCGGCTGTGACCAGGCTCCTGGCCACCCGGGGACCTCACGGGACCGTCATCTGCGCCCAGGCATCTTGCCACCGCGTGATCCCGGGGATCTGGCGCATGCAGGCGGGTTTGGTCTGGCCGGACGAACCGTATCTCTTCCTCGCCGACGGCTGGCACCGGGGCGCCGACGGCATCTGGCGGCTGACTCCCCACGCGCGCCAGCGGCGGGACTTCCTGAGTGGTCGGAGACCCGACGCGCGTCGGAGTAGCGCGAGGCTGACCCCCACGGACCTGGACGCGCCGAGGGGCAGCGCCAGGGGGGAGATCGCCAACTACCTGCCGAGCCCCGCCGTGTGCCCCCTCTGCGGCACGCCGCAGCAGCTCGACCCGACCGCCCTGGGGGTCGATCCGCGGAAGTTCGGCTCGGTGGAGCCCGGCCGACACTACGCCCGCCTCGCGGACCGGCAGGACTAGCCGCGCCCCACGCCGGCGAACCGGCGTGGTAGACTCCCGGCAGTTGCATAACAGAGCGCCGCCTCTCTAACCGGCCGCCGACTCATTTCAACGGCACCTGTCACCGACCGCTCTCACGCCCTGCGGCACCGGGTCGATAGGTGCTGTTTGATGTTGACCCCCGCAGAGCGTCGCCTCCGATCCCGGGCCGCCGCCTATGCGCTCCACGCGCAGGGCGGCACCACGACCCACGCCGGGACGGCTGCCTTCCTGAACCGCTTCGAGCGTGAAGTCGATCCCGACGGGACGCTCGCCCCCGAGGAGCGCGCCCGGCGCGCGCTGTTCGCCCGCAAGGCGTACATGGCGAACCTCGGCCTGCGCGCCATGAAGGCCCGCCGCCTGACCGCGCCGTCCGACCGGGCAGTGGCCCGGATTGCAGAGATCGAGCGTCTGCTTACGGCAGTCGATCTGGACGACGACGACTTCAGCCTTACGGCAGTCGATCTGGACGACGACGCCGGCGGGACGGCCCCGGCCGAGGCCGAATGATGACGGCCGAGCTGCTCGATGCCGTCAGCGTTGGCGACCTGGCCCGGCTCGCCGACCGCATCGAGATTCCCTCCGACCTGCCCTGGAGCCCCCGGGCGCGCGCCTTCATCGACGTGACAGCGGTCGGCCCCGAGCACCGGCCCCAGGACCCGTGCCAGCATCGCACCGTCTACCAGCCCGTCTTCAGCCTGGAGGGCGGCCGCCGCGATGTACCGGCCGGGCCGGCGTTCGCCGACCACGCGTCGGCCGCGGCCCTGGTGCGGCTCCTCAATCACGCCGGAGATCGGGACGCGACCCCGTCACCCGAGCCGGCCACGCCGCGCTCCTGCCTGGTCTGCGGCACCCCCCTGCCGCCGGAGTCCCGGGCCCACCGGACCACCTGCGGCGAGACCTGCCGCCAGCGCCTAGCGCGGGAACGCCGGTCGGTGGCGCAGGGAGGGGGTGGACCCCCCGCTGCAAGGGCCCCTGGACCTGCGGCAGGCCCGGGGGACGCCGCGCGGGTCCCCGCGCGCGCGTCATTGACCGCCCCCCACGAAAACGTGACAGCCCGAGCGGTGGCTCCGGCCGCCCAGCTCGAGCTCGAGCTGTTTTCCACCCCGAACACAGAGACGGACCCCGCGGCGGCTATCGAAATGCCCGCGGGGTCCGGAACGGAGCAGCACCCTCATGTCGCCCGTCAGCAATAAGAGTAGCACCCCGCCGGTCACCCGCTACCAGATCCGCGGCGCCGGCGGCGAGGTCGCCGCCGTCCACTGCCGGGAGGACGACGGCCCCGAGGGCAAGCGCCTCTGGTGGGAGCAGGCCGATGGGACGGCCGGGTTGGAAGGCGCCCCCCTGGTCGACCTTCCCCTCTACCGTACCGAACGGCTCGGCGACTGGTCCGGCCTGGTGGTCGTCACAGAGGGGGAGAAGGCCGCCGACGCGCTGGCCGCGGCCGGGATCCCCGCTCTGGGCACCGTCACCGGCGCCGCGAGGTGCCCCCGGCGGCAGCCGCTCGCCGAGCTCACCG
>JAKAMV010000790.1 GCA_021812735.1 Chloroflexota bacterium
GGTGAGGAAGAGGAGCACCACCCCCACCACCCAGTTGAACTCTCGCGGCGGCTTGTAGGCACCGTGGTAGAAGACGCGCATCATGTGCAGGAAGACGAAGAACACCATCAGGTGCGCCGCCCAGCGGTGGATGTTGCGGGTCAGCAGTCCGAAGACCACCTGGGACTGGATCTGCAGGATGTCCGTGTACGCCTGTGTGGCCGACGGGACGTAGAAGAACATCAGGTAGACGCCGGTCACGACCAGGACCAGGAAGAGAAAGAACGAGAGCCCGCCGAGGCAGAAGGTGTAGGCAAACTTCACCGCATGCTGGCGCACCCGCACGGGATGGAGATGCAGGAAGACGTTGTTCATGACCGCCATCGCGCGCGAGCGCTCGTCGGACGGGTAGGCCTGCCGGAAGACCGAACGCCAGACCGCGCTGCGACGGATCGACTGGTCGACCCGTTCGAGGAAGCTCACCTGCCGCCACCTCCTCCTGTCACCGGCGCGTTGCCGAGGCCGAAGAGACCGAGCTGCGCATCGCGGTAGCTCTCCTTGTAAAGCCACCCGTCGCTGCTCACCTCCTGGAGCTCGAAGCGCTCCATCGTGATCGCGTCGTATGGGCAACGCTTCACGCAGAGCGCGCAGCGGATGCAGCGTTCCTCGTCGAGCACCATGGCCGCGCCGGTCTGCCACCCGTACGCCTCGACCAGCTCGGGCAGCGCCTCCTCGGACTTCATCTGGCTGACGTCGATCATGTGGATCACGCCCTCGGGGCAGACGTCCGCGCACGCGCCGCAGAGCACACAGCGGAACGGGTCGAACCAGATGTTGTAGTTGCACATGAGACAGCGCGTCGACTCCGCCACCGCGTCGGTGGCCGAGTAGCCACGCTCGACCGGCTGCGTGAAGTTGATCGCTGGGTCGGTGGAGGGCATGCGCGCCGACGGTGGCACCATGGGGACGTGTCGCCGCGGGATCGTGTCCCAGAACTCCGGCATCTCGTGGCGCCACGAACTGATCACCCGCACGTTGGCCTGGAATGCGACGGTCGACCGACCCGCCAGGTAGCGGTCGATCGCGTAGGCGCATTTCTTCCCGTGCCCGGCGGCCTCGATCAGCGTGGTCGGGCCGGTCACGAAGTCGCCGCAGGCGAAGACGCCCTTGACGTTCGTGGCATACGTCCCGGGATCCACCTTGATCCGCCCGCGCGCGATCTCGAAGCTCGACTCGACCGGCAGGAAGCTGTTGTCGGCGGCCTGGCTGACCGCAGGGATCACGGTGTCGGCAGGGATCACGAACTCGGTCCCGGGGATCGGGATCGGTGAGCGCCGCCCGGTCGCATCGGGTTCGCCCAGGCGGTTGCGCACCATCTTCACGCCGGTCAGGCGGCCGTTCTCGCCGATCAGCTCGACAGGGCTCACGAGGAACTCCATGCGGACGCCCTCGCGCTCGGTCTCGCCGAGCTCCTCCTCGTCGACGACGAGCTCCGAACGCGTACGGCGGTAGGCGATCGTGACCCGCTCGGCCCCGTAGCGCAGGCTCGTGCGTGAGCAGTCCATCGCCGTGTAGCCGCCGCCGATCACCACCACGTCCTGTCCGACCTCCAGTGGCTCGCCGAGGTTGGCCTTGCGCATGTACTCGACGCCGTACTGGATCCCCTGCAGGTCGCTCCCAGGGATGTCGAGCGGCACCGGATCCATCGCCCCCGCGGTGATGGCGACGGCGTCGAAGCGCTCCTGCAGCGCCTCGAAGGAGACATCGCGCCCGATGCGGGTGTTGTAGTGGAACCGCACGCCCAAGCGCTCGATCAGGCGCACGTCCATCTCGATCGCCTCGCGGGGCAGGCGGAACGCGGGAACGCCGATCAGCATCGTGCCCCCCGCGTACGGCAGCTCGTCGAAGACGTCGACGCGATACCCCGCCGTGGCCAGCTCGCGGGCGACCGACAGGCCCGCGGGGCCCGCGCCGATGATCGCGACGGTCTCGTCTCGCGGCGTGATCGCGGGCATCTCGTCGGGGATGCCCGAGGCCGCGTGCCACTCCGTGAGAAACCGCTTCATGGCGCGGATCGCGAGCGGCCGATCGATGTCGCCGCGCCGGCAGGCGCGCTCGCAGGGAGCAGAGCAGACGTAGGCGCACATGGCGGCCACCGGGTTGGGCTCACGGGCGAGGACGTAGCCTTCTTCGAAGCGTCCCTCGGCGGCGAGGTTTAGGTAACCCCGGCAGTTCGTGCCGACCGGGCAGGCCTCCTGACACTCGATGTTGCACTGCAGCCACGACGCGTCGACGGGCTGGACGAGGAACTCCTGGTTCGGATCGATCGCCACGGTCGGATCGACTCTCCGCTTGTCGGGGATGGAGCTGGAAGGTACCGGGGGAGACCGCCTGGTGAGTGACCGCTCGGGAATCTACCATCGCGGCCGGATCCTGCGCAAAAAGGGCCATCTGTCAGGCAGCCAATGGGGCGTCCGGCACTTGCCGGCCACCGATCGGCCCGGACCGCGGCCGATCCCACCCGCGCCGGACGCCGAACCGAGCACCGGGAGCAGCGAAGATGCGGCGCCGTGCGTGACCAGGGCGGCCAGTTGCACGGCGTGCGGCCCACGACCGCGTGCGGCCGGCGACAACGCGCGGCCCGGGTTGACGCCGGCTCCGGTACCCCGTACGCTCGCGTCCCAGGATGCGACGCTGCCCGCCGTCCGTACCGCCCGGCCCGTGATGAGCCTTCCGGGTCCTCTGCTTCTTGTTCTCGGCGCAGTCATCGGAGCGGGGACCGTCGCGTGGCTCATGATCGAGCGTCGTCACCCAGCCGAGGTGCGCCTGACGATCACCCGCAACGCGATACCGCCACGGGAGGCCGCGACCCCACTCGATCGGTCCGATCCGATTGCCGTCCGGCGCACCGAGCCGGCGCCGCGCCCACCGTCCATTGCCCTGCGCATCGCCTCCGGTGCCGATCCTGTGCTGCAGCGACTACTGGCGCACGAGACACCAGACGAGGTCGGCGCACTCGAACTGCCCCCCTCCTCCGGACGGGACGAGCGGATCCCCACAGCCTCGGCTGCGCGCGTGGCCCGACCGGAGGGGCGAGCGGTCCGGGTCGTATGGCAGGAGATGGAACCCCTCGGCCGCTCCGCTTCACCGGTGTTGGCACCAACGCCGGTCTACGCCGCGATCGCGACGTCGGAACTGGCGGCCACCACGGGAACCGCTCCGATGCCGGCCCCGGCGCCCGTCCCTGCCGCCAGGGTGGGGTCGCCCGCTCCCGAGCCAACGGCACCGGACGTCGATCCGGATGCCGACGGACCGTGTGCTCCCGCACGGCGGCTCCTCCAGGAGCTCGGCGCGGTCGTCCTCCGGGCACGCGCGATCCACGACGACGCCGTCGCCAACCAGCGCCGCCTGCAACGCGAGTACGACGCGGCCGAGGCGCGCATCGAGGCGGCCACGCGCGTGATGGACGGTCGGCGCGTCCTCGAGGAGAAGGAGGCCGCGCAGCGGCGCTTCCGCACAGAGCGGCTCGCCGCGCGCGACGCGCGGGAGGTCGAGGAGGCCGCCACTCGCTGGCTCGCGGCGATCGACGCGCTCAACGTCCGCGTCCGCGAGGCCCAGCGCGTTCTGGCGGCCGAGCGTCGGCGTGCGGCCCGCCTCGTCGCGCAGATCGAGGCCGGTTCGGGCCGGGTCGATGCGGCCCGCATCGCGCTGGAGACGGCGGAGCAGCGGATGCACCAGGCGCGCGAAACGCTCGCGGCGTGCGAGGAACTGCATGCCACACGGCTCGAGGCCGCGACGATGGCGGCGCACGCAACGACGCCGCGGCCCGATGCCCGTCCGGCGCCCCCCGCGCCCGCCGGCGTGGGGCCCGGGCAGGCGTCCCACTCGACGGAGGCGGCTGGCGGTGGGAGCACCGCCGCCGAGGGCGCCGATCTGCTCGAGGAGGCACCGGCGCGCGGACGCAACGTGCTGGCGCGTGTGCTCGACGGCGACGAGACGCTGCTCAGCGACCTCGTGGCCGTGCTGGCCGCCGGCTCGGCGGACGAGGCGCGTCGCTGGCACCTCGAGCTGTCGGCGCTGCGGGACGCGCTCACGGCGGCGGCGATCGACGCGGCCGCGCTGGAACTGCCCGCCGACGATCCCTTCTGGGCGCCGTTCTCGGCGAGCGAGGCCCGCGAAATCGCCATCGCCCTCGCGAGCTTGGGGTATCGCTACGATGGCCACGGCAGGTTCGCCGACGGCCGTGTCCCGTCGACGCGCGACCTCGCGCTCGCGGTCGGATACGCGGGGCTCGATCCGCGGCGGATCCGACGCTGGCCCTCGGCCTCGGAGATCCCGTTGCTTTTGCGGGGGGCCCGGGTCGCCGTGGGTGACTTCGTCGCCGACAGCGCGCCCGATCTGACGCTCGGACAGATGGTCACCCTGCTGGGCCGACAGGCACCCGGACTCGCGGCCCTGTGGGACGAATGGGGTCGCGTCCGGCCGCTGCTCGCTCGATCCGCCACCTGAGGACCGCGGCCGGCCTGGTCCGCCGCGGCGCGA
>JAKAMV010000068.1 GCA_021812735.1 Chloroflexota bacterium
CGGCACGCCCATCACTTCGTCGTCGGAGTGGTGGGTCATGCCGTAGTGGTTGTTCTGGACGAAGAAGATGATCGGCAGGCCGAACGCGTGATCGCCTGCGAGGTGGTTCGTCCACTGGGCCTGGGCGGCCCAGTTGAGCGACTCGAGCACGACGCCGTTCGCATAGGCGCCGTCCCCGGCGAAGCAGCAGACGATGCGGCCGTCACGCTCGTAGCGGTGGGCCATTGCAGCGCCCGTGGCGATCGGCACCGAACCGCCGACGATGGCGTTCGCGCCCAAGTTGCCGGTGCTCAAGTCGCCGATGTGCATCCCCCCGCCGCGGCCCCGGCCATACCCCTCGTCCTTGCCGAACAACTCGGCGATGACGCGGTACAGGTGCTCCTCGAGCGCCGCCTCGAGCAGTGCGCCGTGCTCGGCGGCGGTCGTGCCGGGGACCCGCGCGCGGAGCTGGTCGTCGGTCATGCGCCGGATGGCCGCGAAGCCCTTGGCGATCGCGTCGCCGTGGCCGCGATGCGAGCTGGTGATGTTGTCGTCGGGGGCCAGGGCCGCGCACGCGCCCACCGGGGACGCCTCCTGGCCGATGGAGACGTGCGTGGGGCCCCGGTAGTCGTAGCCGGGGAGGGGATCGTAGCCGCCCGAGCGGAGCCGGACGATCATCTCCTCCATCTCACGGATCGCCAGCATGTCGTCGAGCAGGTCGAGCGCCTCGTGGGCGGTGATCGTCCCCGCGGCGAGCTCGCCCTCGAGCGTCCCCCGGTAGCTGAAACCGCGCAGCGAGCCGAGCGGCTCCTCGAACGGGGTCATGTCTGGCCGCCGGTCGCTGCGGTAGGCGTTCCCGGGGGCGGCGGCGTCCGTCGTCATGCGTCTCTCCTTCGGCCGGCGCGCGGCAATCGCGTCGAGCGCGCGCAGTTCACGCCCTGATGACCGTGATCCCGCGCCGGGTGAGGGTGCGGGCGGTGCGATCGTCGAGTCCTGCATCCGTCACCAGCACGTCGACCGCGTCGAGGGCGCCGGCGCGGACGAACGAGCGGGTGCCCAGCTTCCGGCTGTCCGCCAGCAGGATCACCTGCGTTGCCCGGGCGAGCGCCAGCGTCTTGGTGAGCGCCTCGGCGGCGTCGGTGGTCATGAGCCCGTCCTCGAGCGAGACCGCGTACGAGCCGATCAGCGCCTTGTTGACGTGGACCTGCTCGAGCAAGTGCCGGGTGAGCGGCCCGACCAGCGCCCGGCTGGTGGCCCGGTACTCGCCGCCCACCACCACGAGGCGCGGCCCGCTCCCGGCGAGCTCCACCAGCGCCGGCACGCTGTTGGTCACCACGGTCAGGCGGTCCCAGCCGTGGAGCAGGCGTGCGACGGCCAGGACGGTGCTGCCGCTGTCGAGGTAGACCGTGTCGTCCGGGTCGAGCAGCTCCACCGCCCGCGCCGCGATGCGGCCCTTCTCCTCGGCCGCCTCGGCCTCCTTGACCTCGAAGTGGGGCTCCCCGGGCCCTGCGTCGAGCGCGACCGCCCCGCCGTGCACCCGCCGGATCTGGCCGGCAGACGCCAGCTCGTCGAGGTCGCGGCGCACGGTGGCGACGGACACGCCGAGCGCGGTGCTGAGCTCCTCGAGGCGAACTGCCCGACGGGCCGTCACAATGGTCAGCAGACGGGCGCGACGCTGCGGCGCGAGGTCCCGGGCCGGGTCGCTGGCGATGGCGTTCACGTTGCGGAGTCTTGCACGATCTATCGTAAACTGGCAAGAAATGACAGATTCGATCCAGCACTACGCCGCCGACGACTTCGAGCTCCCGAATCTGCGCGACGTCGGCGGGCCAGGGACCTCCGATGGCCTGCGGGTCCGGCGCGGGCTCGTCTTCCGCTCACCGGCGCTGGCGGGCGCGTCAATCGGCGACCTCGACCGGCTGTCCCGGCTCGGCCTGCGGACCGTGGTCGACCTGCGCTCCGCCTTCGAGCGCGAGCGGGCGCCGGAGGAGCACCTGCTGCCGCCTGGCACGGCGTACCTGCTGGCCGACGTGAACGGCGGCAGCGTCTCGATGAGCCCGATGTGGCAGCTGCTGCACCTGCGGACGGCGGCGGACCGCCAGGCGGCGTTCGGGGACGGGCGCGCGGAGGCCGGCTTCGAGGCCAAGTTCCGCGACTTCGTGACGGGCGCCGCGCCGCGCCGGGCATTCGGGACGCTGTTCGGCGCCCTCGCAGCGCCCGGCGGACTCCCCGCAGTGTTCCACTGCTCGACGGGCAAGGACCGCACGGGCTGGGCGGCTGCCGTCCTGCTGGCGTACCTGGGCGTGCCCGATGACGCGGTCGAGGCCGACTTCCTGGCCGGCAACGCTGCCATCCGCACCCTCATGCGGCCGGCGATCGACCGTCACGTGGCCGACGGCGGCCATCCCGACGACCTCGACGCCCTGGTCGGCGTGCGCCCCTCCTATCTGCGGGCTGGCATGGACGAGGTGGCCCGGTCGTTCGGCAGCGTCGAGTGCTATGTCGAGGAGGGTCTCGGGCTGACTCCCGAGTCCGGCCAGCGCCTGCGCACTGCCCTGTTGGAGCCGGACGCACCCTAGACGGTCGTCGGCTCGCACCTGCCGACAGCGCGGCGTCCAGCAGGCGACGCATCCCACACAGCAGAGAGCCCGCCCCCTCGCGTCGGCGCGGGGCGGGCTCTCCTCGTGCGAGGGGTCAGGCGTTGGCGGGCGACGAGGCCGTCTGGGTCTCCTTGGACCACGGGGTCATGATCACGACGTTGAACCAGCCGAGGAACGCGCCGAGCAGACCGGCGAGGATGGCCGGGATGGTCGTGATGACGGGGTCAGGTACTCGAGGCCCGCAGGCACGGCCATGCCGCCGTAGCCCGCGTACAGGCTCACGAAGAACGTGGCCAGGCCCATCGAGATGCCGTTGAAGAAGCACAGGCCGCCGGGGCCGGCCGTGAACGGCAGGTACTTCATGACGTAGATGACCGGGATGAAGGCGAGGAGCATCCCCACGAACCACGGGATGTCACCGGCGGTGACCGCGGTGGGGTTGTCGGAGACCTTGCCGATCGCCAGTGCGACGACGCAGACAAAGCCGGCGCCGATCGCCCCCGCGATGTAGCCCGGCACCATCAGCTTGAGGGCAGACGGCTTGGCGCCGAGTTGGAAGTACTCCGCCCAGACGATGAACGATGCCCACAGGGGGAGCGACCAGACGCCAAGCCAGAGCCCGAACGGCAGGCTGACGACGACGGTGATGGGGACGGCGATCCAGAGCGGCAGCGCCTTCATGGCTGCGATCCAACCTCCCAACGGGCCCCGTCCCGGACTGGCCAGAGACGAGCCCCACTGCTTCGATTGTCGGCAGCGGATCGCCGCCGAGCCGCACGGTTCTGGCCGCGGCTATAATCGATCATAGATTCCTGATGATCGATTCGCAATGCGCCCAGGCGCATTGGGCCGCAGCTCGACCTGACCAGGCCTCGACGCTCGCCGCTACACTCCATGTGGAATCCCACCGAGCAGCCCCGAAGGTCATGCCTGACGAGATCTCGATCCAGCGGAGCGTTCTCGCGGAACAGGTCGAGGACCGCCTGCTCCAGGGGATCCTCAGCGGCCGGTACCCGCCCCACAGCCGGATCGTGGAGACGCGGGTCGCGCGCGAGCTGGGCGTCAGCCAGGCGCCCGTGCGGGAGGCGCTCCGGGCCCTCGAGGCGCTGGGCCTCGTGGAGATCTCCCCGTTCCAGGGAGCCCGCGTGCGCCGACCCTCGCTCACCGAGTTGCTGGAGGCCTTCGTCGTCCGCTGCGAGCTCGAGTGCCTCGCCGCACGCCTCGCCGTGCCGCGCCTGACCGAGGATGACATCGCGGACTTCGCCCGGCTCCAGGAGGCCATGGAGGCGGCGTCGCGCACCGGCGACCGGCACGAGGCGGCGCGAGCGGACTCCGAGTTCCACGCGCGGCTGATCCGACAGTCCGGCAGCCAGACGCTCGAGCGCACGTGGGGGACGGTGGAGCCGTTCTCGCGCACCTACATCACGCTCGCCTCGGCCAAGGAGGGTCCGGGCTGGACCACGCACCTGCACCTCTCGGTCCTCGATGCGCTCCGGGCGCGGGACGTCGATGCCGTGCAGGCGGCGCTCCGCCACCATTTCGACGAGGCCGCCGGCATGCTCCGCGCCGGCTGGGAGGCACCCGAGGCGGTCAGCGCCGTCTGAGTTCGACACGCCCGTCTCTCCTCCGCCTCCGCGCAATTCGACGCCGCGGAGGCGGAGGAGGCCGAATCGGGGTGCGTCAGCTCCCGCTTTGACCGAACGCCTCTAGGAACGTCCCCGTCTGGTAGTCGAGGACCACCGTCTCGGTCTTTCCCGGCGGCGGACACGGGGCATGGGTCTGCCCGGGCTGGGGCGCGGGCCTGCAGGAGAGCGGGAAGGTCCCCGACACGACGACCGCCCACACCCACCGGTCGCCGGGAACGACCGCCTGGCTCGTGTCGAAGTCGCGCATCTGCCCGACCCGCCCGCTCACCACGCCAGTCGCATCGGGGGCCGCCGCCCTGGCCGCCGCGAAGGCCCCGGCCTGGGTGAGGCCGCCGGCCGGCGGCGCGCTCGATGTGGCCGAGGGCGGGACACCAGGGCCGCAAGCGGCGAACGCCGAGAGCAGCACGAGCGTCACGACGAGACGCCGCATGGCCCGGGACTCAGCGCCTGCCGAGATCGGCATGGCGGCGCCCCGCGTCCCTGGCCCGCGCGACGAGCCGGACGGTCGCGAGGAGGACGAGGCCAGCGGCCCACAGCGAGTAGAGCAGCGGCTCGGACGGCTTCAGATGAGCCGCAGACGCGGGGCCCGGGCCGAACTCGATGACACTGGTGGGATCTGGGTCCAGCGCCCAGATCGGGAAGGCGGCCATCCAGAGGACGGTCCACACGATGGCCGCCCCCCAGACGCCGCGAACCCGCCTCCAGTCGGCCGCCGGGCGCCCGGACGCACCGGCAGCGAGCAGGCCGGCCCTCGCCGCGCCGAGGATGACGAAGCCGGCCGCCCACACCTCGAACAGGGCCCAGGCCGGGGGCTTGCCGCCAACGGTGGAGGCCGGGTCAACCGCCCAGACCGCGACGATCCAGATGACGGTCCAGACGAGCAGCGCCCAGGTGATCCCTCGCACGTCCCAACGTCCCGAGCCCGCCGGCCGGACGCCGGCTTCGCGCACAGGCTCTGCGCGCGGCGCACGCACGTCAAGTGCCGCCCGATGGGCACCGGGCGCCCGCCACCCGAGCGTCCTGCCCCCGTCTCGACCGGCCGAGTGGTGCGCGCCTGCTGACGCTGCACGCCGCCTCGTCGCCCCTTTGTGCCGGGCGCAGGACCGCGGAGACCGACAGCCGATCGCCCGGTCACGGCCAGCGGGCAGCGGTCGGATCCAGCGCGGGCGGCATGTCCGGCCGGCCGCGGGTCAGCCTCGGGCGAGGATGGCCCGCACCTGATCGGCGACGCGGGCGCCCGACAGCCCGTAGATGTCGAGCAGCGCGTCGTTCGGCCCCGACTGGACGTCGCAGTCCTGCAGCCCGATCCGGTGCAGGCGCGTCGGCCGGTGCTCGCCGAGGGTCTCGGCCACCGCACCGCCGAGCCCGCCGATGACGGTTCCCTCCTCGACCGTGATCACCCGGCCCGTCCGGTCGGCGGCCGCCACCAGCGCATCGACGTCGACGGGCTTGACGGTGGCCATGTGGAGGACATGGGCCGAGATCCCGTCGCCGGCCAGCAGTTCCGCCGCCTCGAGCGTCCGCGCCGTCTGGGTGCCCGTGGCGATCAGCGTGACGTCGCTGCCCTCGCGGAGCACCTCCGCCTTCCCGAACCGGAACGCGTGATCCGCGCCGAACACGCGCGGCGTGGCGTCGCGCACGAGCCGGACGTAGACGGGTCCCTCGTAGGCCGCGGCCCAGCGGAGGACCTCGGCCGCCTCGGTGTCGTCGGCGGGAAGGACGGTGACCATGTTCGGCAGCGACCGCATGATGGCGATGTCGTCCACGATGATGTGGCTCATCCCCGTCTGGCCCGTGAACAGGCCGCCGTAGCTGGGCGTGATCTTCACGTTCGCCCGGGGCTGGGCGATCATCACGCGCACCTGGTCCAGCGGGCGGACGACCGCGAACGCGACGAAGGTGCTGATGAACGGGATCAGCCCCATCGTGGCGAGGCCGGCCGCCACGCCGAGCATGTTCTGCTCGGCGATGCCCATCTGCAGGTAGCGGTCCGGGTGCGCCTTCTCGAAGATGTCGGCGCGCGTCGAGGAGCCGACGTCGCCGTCGACCACGACCACGCGGGGATCGGCATCGGCGAGGGCCGCCACCGTCTCGCCGAACACCTCGCGCTGGGGCCGGCCCATCATCGCCGTCATCGGACGCCCTCCGCCGCGGCGGACTCGGGCTCGCCGAGCTCGCGCATCGCCTGGGCCAGCTCCTCGGGCTTGATCGCGCGCGTGTGCCAGAACCAGTGGCCCTCCATGAACGACACGCCCCTGCCCTTCACCGTGTTCGAGATGATCGCCACGGGTCGCCCGTCGCGCTCGCGCGCCTGTGCGAGGACGTCCACGATGGCCCCCATGTCGTGGCCGTCCACCTCCAGCACGCGCCAGCCGAACGCGCCCCACTTCTCGACCAGCTCCCCGGGGACCTCGGGCGCGATGCGGCCGTCCGGCCCGTCGCCCGGCCAGCCGTACTGCTGGAGCCGGTTGTGGTCCACGATCGCGATGAGGTTGTCCAGCCCGTACCGTCGGGCGGCCATCGCCGCCTCCCAGACCTCGCCCTCCTGGCACTCGCCGTCGCCGAGCATCACGAACGCGCGCACGTCCTGGCCGGTGAGCCGGGCGCCGAGCGCCATGCCCATCGCCGCCGAGATCCCCATCCCGAGCGAGCCCGTGGACATGTCGAGGCCGGGCAGGCGGGTCATGTCCGGGTGGCCCTGGAGGCGGGAGTTCGCGCCGTCGAAGCTGGCCAGCTCGTCGACGGGGAAGTAGCCCCGCAGCGCCATCGCGGCATAGAGCCCCACCGACGCGTGGCCCTTGGACAGCACGAACCGGTCGCGGCCCGGCCAGTGTGGCTGGTCGGGCCGGAGGCGGAGCTCGTGGAAGAACAGCGCCGCCAGCATGTCCGCCGCGGACAGGGGACCGCCCAGGTGGCCGGCCCTCGCGAGGTAGACGGTTCGCACCACCTCGACGCGGATCCTGCGGGCGACCTCGCGCAGGGCGTCGAGGTCGGGGGAGAGGTCGATCGCCGCCGTCATGTCGGGTCCTTCTTCTCGTAGGAGCCCGAGACGACCGGCGGCGTGAAGATGCACAGCAGTTCGAGCGGATCCGGCCCGTCCGCCTCGGTGGCGTGGAACGTGCCCGGCGCCACGTGCACCACCACGCCCGGCGAAACCTCGGCCGTGCCGTCCGGCGTCACGATCCGGCCCCGCCCGGATGTGCAGTAGATGGTCTCCTCCTCGCCGGGGTGGACGTGGCCCGCTGGGCGGGATCCCGCCGGGTAGACCGATGCACCCAGCGACACGCGCTCGGAGACGCCACTCCCGGGGCCGAAGTACGAATGCCAGACGCGACCGGGAAGCGGGTGGCGCTCGGCGTCCTCGCGCGTGATGCGGGTGATCATCGAGGTGGACCTCCAGGACCGGGCGGGAATGTGCTGGCTTGATGATCGATCATCGATGGAATGAGACGCAAGCCCACTGGGAGGCCTTGACGCACCGCCGGTCGCGTCCCTACCATCAGTAATCGATTATCGAAGAATACCCGGATGCCGCTCCGCAGCAACCGTGCTGCAAGGTCCCCGGTCGGCGTCAGCGGGACCCGCTCGCGGGCGCAGCGAGGGGCGGCGGCCGGACCTGTCGGCCAGACTCGACACCAGGAGGCGGCAACCGAGGATCACGCAGGACACCCCGCAACTCGGGCGCCGGCTGGGAGCGAGTCGGCGCGCACACCACCACTCCGGACAAGGAGGCGCACGTGCCGCTCAAGGAAGAGGTTCTGGGCCAGTTCCTCGGGGACGAGTCGTTCCCGATCGAGTGGTCGTCCGAGACCGAGCAACTCCTGTTCTGGGTCTTCGACGACCTGCACTGTCCGAAGCCGCTGAGCCCGATGTACGAGGACATCGGCGGCTGGTGGCTCTCCTGCGACCACATGTTCCGCCGGTTCGGCACGCCGTTCGCGACCGACTGGATCTACAAGAACATCAACGGCTACCTGTACACGACCGCAATCCCGGCCGAGAAGGGCCTGACGGTCGAGACGCAGGAGTACGACTACCGGACCAACCCGATCGTCCCGCAGGACGACGACTACGCCGCCAAGATCGGCGCGTACCTCGGCCTCGTCCTGCCGGTCTACGGCCACAACTTCACCTACTGGTGGCGCACGCGCTTCGTCCCCGAGATGCAGCGCAACTTCGACTACATCGAGGGCATGCTCGACCGCAAAGCCGAGCTCAGCCTAGCTGAACTCGCCGTCCTCCTCGAGGACGCGATCGACATGCACGACCGCCACTGGAAGATCCACTGGATGCTGAACTTCGCGCAGCTCAGCGCGACGCTCAACCTGCGGGCGGTCATGGAGAAGACCCACGGCAAGGTGGACCAGGTCCTCCTCGGCCGGCTCCAGAACTCCGCTGACGACCGGAACTGGGACAAGATCCGCGCGCTGTGGGAGATGAAGGAGGAGGTCAAGGGCGACGCCGAGCTGAAGGCCGCCTTCGACAAGGGCAGCGGCGCGGAGATCGCGGCCGCCCTCGGGTCGACCGAGCGGGGCAGGCGGTTCATCGCCGACAAGGTGGTCCCGTACCAGAAGGAGTTCGGCTGGCACGCGGTCTGGAGCCACGAGTTCGTGTACCCCTCGTTCCGAGAGGACATGAACCCGATCCTCCAGCTCGTCCGCGACCAGCTCACCTCCGACTACGACTACCCGTCGAAGGTGGCGGCGCTCAAGGCCGACATCGAGGCGGCCAGCCGCGAGATCCTCGAGGGGCTCGAGGGCGAGGCGCTCGAGGAGATGCGCGCCGCCAACGAGATCAACCTCAAGATGGCCCCGCTCACGCCGGACCATCACTTCTACATCGACCAGGGCGCCAACGCGCACGTCCGGCTCGTGCTGATCGCCATCGGCGAGAAGCTCGTCGAGATGGGCATGCTCGACCGCTCGGACGACACGGTCTACTTCCGCTACAACGCGCTGCGCGAGTTCATGGGCGCCCCCGACGCCGAGTCCGGGCGCGCGATTGTCGCGGCCGCGCGGACCAAGCGCGAGGCGGCCGAGAAGGTCCGGCCGGTCGACTGGGTCGGCACGGCCACGGCCACGCAGCTCGCGTTCCCGTACCTCAACCTGTGGGGCTTCCCGGACAAGTTCAACCGGCCGCGCGAGATGCATGGCGACAAGATCGTCGGCATCGGCGGCTCGCCGGGCGTCGTCGAGGGCATGGCGCGTGTCGTCATGTCCACCGACGAGTTCGACAGCCTGGTCCCGGGCGAGATCCTCGTCTGCGAGATGACCAACCCGGCGTGGCAGGTGCTGTACGGGAAGATCATCGCCGTGGTGACGAACGCGGGCGACATGGTCGCCCACCCGGCCGTCCTCGCGCGCGAGTACGAGATCCCGGCGGTCGTCGGCACGTCCGTCGGCACCTATCGCATCAAGACCGGGGACCGGATCCGCGTCGACGGCAACGCCGGCGAGGTGACGATCCTGTAGCGACCATGGCCGTCGAGGCCTCGGGCTGACCCGATCCTCGGCACGGCGGCGCTCGGGCTTCGGGCTCGGGCGCCGCCTGCCGCCTCCGGGCCGGCGGGCTCCCGACGCGACATCGGAAAGGACACGATGAACGACAAGCTCCAGCTGACCGAGGAGTTCTCGGCCGGGGCGGCGCGCCTCCGCGTCGACGTGTACGGCGGCGAGCCGCGCGAGCACGTGCTCGACGACCTCACCTTCCTCAACTACCGCCTCGCCGACGTCCGGATCTCCCCGCAGGTCACGCTGGGTGGGCCCGACATCGTGTGGCATCAGGACGGCGACAAGGCCGTCCGCTACGACGGGCGGACGGTCACGTTCACCGGCCCCTGGCCAGCCGGGCCGCTCCAGAAGGTCATCGTCGCGGTCCTCGCCCTGCGCATGGAGGACGTGGGCCTCCACCCGTCGCACAGCGCGGCGGTCCAGTATCGCGGCAAGACCTTCCTGTTCCTGGGCGGCGAGTCCAACCACGGCAAGAGCATGGGGCTGATCGAGGCCGGGGTCCGCGGCGCGCTCCAGGTGGCGTCCGAGACCACCGTCATCAGCGCGGACGGCCGGGCGGCGATGGGCTCGGTGGAGCCGTTCCTGATCAAGCGCACCGAGGGCACCGAGCGCTCCGACAAGGCGGCCCCCAACAAGGGCGTCGAGAAGTTCTGGGGCCGCATGCCCACATGGGGCATGTACGAGGGCGAGCCTCCCAACATCGACCTCGTGATCGTGCCCGCCATCGACGGCAACTTCGACCCGGCCGCCAACAAGCTGATCCCCTTCGAGTCGCAGTTCCAGTTCCTGCACTCGCTGCAGAACTACTTCCTGACCAACGAGCTGCTCGCACCGGGGCACGTCATCCCGATGCTCGACAACGACGAGCTCCGCGCCCGGCGCGCCGACTTCGTGGCGAGCTTCTGCGAGCGCCCGTTCTACTTCATCCGTGCAGCGACCCCCCAGGTCCTCCTGGACGAGGTCGACAGGATCCTCTAGCTGGAGAGCCGGGCCGGAGCATGCGACCCTTCACCTACGCTCGGCCCGACACCCTGGCCGACGCCGTTGCGCTGCTCGCCGAGCGGGGAGCGGACGCCCGCGTCCTCGCCGGCGGCACGGACCTGATCATCCGGCTGCGCGACGGGTCGGCGAGCCCGTCGCTGGTGGTGGACGTGAAGGGCGTCCCCGAGTTGGCGCCCGGAATTCGCGTCGACGGCGGCGGGACCCTGGTGATCGGCGCCACGACCACCATGACCGAGCTCGCCACGCACCCGCTCGTCCGACGCGACATCGCCGGGCTGTCGGAGGCGGCGGCAGTCGTGGGCTCGGTGCAGATCCGCAACCGCGCCACCCTGGCGGGCAACCTGTGCAACGCGTCGCCCGCGGCCGACACGGCACCCGCGCTGCTGGTGCACGGGGCGGTCGTGGTGGCGGCGGGGCCGGCCGGCACCCGCCGGATCGCGCTCGAGGACTTCTTCGTCCGCTCCGGCGTCACCACGCTGGCGCCGGGCGAGCTCGTCATCGCGGTCGAGGTCCCGGCCCCGCCCGCAGGCCGCATCGCCAGCGCCCACCAGCGGCGGACCCGGCGGCGCGGCCACGACCTGGCGTCGGTCACGCTCGCCTGTGGCGTTGACGCCGCAGGCGTGACCCGCATCGCCTATGGCAGCGTAGGCCCGCGACCGCTCCTGCGTGTTGACCGGTCGGGCGTCCTCGCCGATCCGGCCGCCGCCGAAGCCGCCCGGGCCGCGGTCTTCGAAGACGTCTTCGCGGAAGCCAGTCCGTCCGCACGTTCGATGCGCGCCGGTCCCGAGTACCGGCTCGCCATGCTGCGCGTCCTGGGCAGGCGGGCGCTCGCCACCGCGCTCGCCCGCCTCGCGGCAGGGGAGTGACATCCATGCCCGCAACCACCGTCCCGATCGAGGTCACCGTCAACGGCGTTCCACGCCACCTGGACGTGGCGCCGCACCACACGCTGCTCGACGTGCTGCGCGACGACCTCGCCCTCACCGGCACCAAGGAGTGCTGCCTCGTGGGCGAGTGCGGCGCCTGCACCGTCATCGTCGACGGCCGGAGCGTCGACTCGTGCCTCGTGCTCGCCGTCGAGGCGGACGGCGCGGAAGTGCTCACCGTAGAGGGCCTGGCAGGCGCCGACGGCCGGCTCTCGCCGCTCCAGGCCGCCTTCCTCGACCAGGGCGGCGTCCAGTGCGGCTTCTGCATCCCGGGCCAGCTCGTGTCGGCGCATGCGCTGCTGGCCGAGCACCCGCACCCCACCCGCGACCAGATCGAGGAGGGCCTGGCGGGCAACCTGTGCCGGTGCGCCTGCTACGAGCAGATCTTCGCGGCGGTCGAGCAGGCCGCGGCGGGCGACGCACCCGTGGTCAGCGCCGCCGGACCGGAGGTGCACGCAGGCGGGGCGAAAGCCGGCCGGCGGACCAACGCGGAGGGCCTGGACCAGTGACCACGCTCGACGGCCGTGTCGGCAGCTCGCCCAACCGCGTCGGCGGCATCGGCCGCGTGACCGGCTCGCAGGCGTACCTCGCGGACCTGCGCGTTGCCGACATGCTCCACGCCAAGCTCGTGACGGTGGACTGCGCCCACGCGCGCATCCGCTCGGTGGACGCGGCGCCCGCGCTGGCGCTGCCGGGCGTCCGGCTGGTGCTGACGGCGGACGACCTGCCCAAGCCCATGCCCAGGTTCGGGCCGCAGAACGCCGACCGGCCGGTCCTCGCGGTGGGCGAGACCAAGTTCCACGGCGATCCCGTGGCGCTGGTCGTGGCCGACACCCGAGACCAGGCGGAGGCGGGGGCCGCCGCGGTCGTCGTGGACTACGAGGAGCTGCCCGCGGTGTTCACGGTGGCCGGGGCGCTCGCGCCGGACGCGCCGCTCGTGCAGGACCCGGCGCTGCGCCCGAACGACCCGCGCCGCGAGACCAACGTGCTCAACCAGCACGTCGTGTCCTGGGGCGACGTCGATGCGGCCGCCGCCGCGCCCGGGCTGACGATCGTGGAGCGCCGCTACTCGTTCCCGATGGTGACCCAGTTCGCGATCGAGCCGCACGCCTTCATGGCCGCGCCCGACGGCGACGGGGTGGCCGTCTGGTCCACGATCCAGCACCCCAACTGGCTGCAGAAGACGATCGCCGGGCTGACCCGCCTGCCGCTGTCCAAGGTGCGCGTGTTCGCGCCCGACCCGGGCGGCGGGTTCGGCGGCAAGCAGCACGCGAAGTACGAGCCCGCGGTCGTGTTCGCCGCGCTGCGCCTCCGGCAGCCCGTGCGCCTGGTGCTCACCCTCGAGGAGACCTTCCAGGCCGTGCGCCGCGCCGCGTGCGAGTCGCGCGTGCGGACCGGCTTCACGCCCGACGGGAGGATCGCCTTCCACGACATCGAGGCGGACTACCTGATCGGCGCCTACACCGACATCGCGGACCGGGTAGTGGGCAAGGGCTCCTACCCGGCGGCCGGCCCCTACAACGTGCCGGCCGTGCGCATCGTGGCCCGCTCGGTCCTGTCGCACACCGTGCCGTCCACCGCGTTCCGCGGCTTCGGCTACCCGCAGATCAACTGGGCGGTGGAGAGCACGCTCGACGAGGGCGCCCTCCAGCTCGGGATCGACCGCCTGGAGCTCCGCCTGCGCAACCTGGCCGCCCACGGCGACGCGTTCATCCCGTTCGACACGCCCTGCGACGGCGACTGGGCCCAGGCCGTCCACACGGCGGCCGAGATGATCGGCTGGGACACCCCGTGCCCGCCCGGCCGCGGCCGCGGCATCGCAGTGGGGATCAAGTCCGGCCCCACCACGGGCCTCTCGTACTCGATCGTCCGGCTGCTCGCCGACGGCTCCGTCGTCGTCTACGCCGGGACCTCCGACATGGGCCAGGGCGCGCGGACCGTGTTCGCGCAGATCGCGGCCCAGGAGCTGGGCGCCCCGCTCGACTGGGTGACCGTGGTCATGGGCGACACGGCCGTGGTCCCCTACGACCAGCAGACGTCGGCGTCACGGTCCACGGTCCTGATGGGCAACGCGGTGCTCAACGCCTGCCGCGACATCCGGGCCAAACTGCGGGCCATGGCCGCGCGGCTCCACGGCGTGGACGAGGCCGCGGTCACCGTGGAGGCGGGCGTGGTCCGGCTCCCGGACGGCCGCCAGCTGACGGCGCTCGAGGTGCTCAAGCCGGGTCTCGGGCGCCTGGGCGGCGAGCTGACCGGGGTGGGGGAGGCGCGCAAGGAGGCGGAGGCCGGGCACCCGCTGGGCGGCGCGCCGGCGTTCTTCGAGTTCAACTGCACCGCGATCGAGGCCGAGGTCGACCGCGACACGGGCGACGTGACGATCCACCGGCACGTCACCGTGAGCGACGTGGGCAAGGCGATCAACCCGCTCCAGGTCCGGATGCAGGACGAGGGGGCGGCGATCATGGGGCTCGGCCACACCCTCATGGAGCACTACATCTTCGACGAGGCGGGGCGCATCCGGAACCTCGGCGCGATCGACTACCGGATCCCCACCTCGATGGACCTGCCCCACGAGCTCGAGAGCGCCGCCGTCGAGAACGCCGACGGGCCGGGGCCGTACGGGTCGAAGGGCATGAGCGAGGGCGCGCTGCTGTGCGTGGCGCCGGCGGTGGCAGCGGCTGTGCGCGACGCGACCGGCGTGGCGATCCGCGAGCTGCCGCTCTCGCCCGAACGCGTGTGGCGGGCGCTGCAGGCCGGGCCGGTGCCCGGCGACGCGGAGGTTCGACGGTGAGCGCGAACGCGGAGGTCGGGCCGGTCGGCGACATGCCGGCCGAGCAGGTGGTGGCGGCGGCGCGGATGGTCCGCGAGGGCCGCATGATCTCGCTCGCGGCGACGCGGTTCCCGGGCATGCCCCTGTTCCCGGGCCACCCGCCGTTCCAGGTGCTCAACTACCGGACGCCGCGCGGCATCCGCGTGACGGGCGCCCAGCCGTGGGGCCCGGTCAACGACGCGGGCCTGGGCTACATGGCCGAGTACCTCATGGCCACCACTCACTCGGGCGCCCACATGGACGCCCTGGCCCACATGACCATCGGCGACGACATGCACTGGTACGGCGGCGGCAATGCCGACCAGCACCTGACCGACTTCGGGCCCGTCCACGGCGACGCGGCCAAGATGCCGCCGTTCTTCACCCGCGGCGTGCTGATCGACGCGCCGACCTACCGCGGCGTGGACTGCCTGCCCAAGGGCTCGCCGATCGACGCCGCGGAGATGGACGCGATCTGCGCGGCCGAGGGCGTCGAGGTCCGTCCCTGGGACGTGGTGGTGATCCGGACCGGCTACATGGGCCTGTGGCCGGACGCGGAGCGGATGGCCGCCCACAAGACGCCGGGCCCGGACATCTCGGCCGCCCGCTGGATGCTGGAGCGGGGCGTGATCGCCGTCGGCTCCGACACCGAGACCTTCGAGGTCCAGCCGGCGCCCGACCCCGGCCCCGAGGGCAACCCCCAGCCCGTGCACACTGCGCTGCTCATCGAGCGGGGCGTGTACATCATGGAGAGCCTCGACCTCGAGGAGCTCGCCCGCCAGCAGGTGTACGAGTTCGCGTTCGTCGCCCTCCCCGTCAAGATCCGCGGCGCCACCGCCTCCATGGTGGATCCCGTCGCTGTCATCTGAGCCGCGCTCACCCGCGGACCACCCGCCACGCCCGAGCTTCCGAGAGGACCGCCCGTGACCTTCGTCTACGCGTACGACCACCGCTTCGACCTCCCGTTCGACCAGCTCAAGCTGCTCGTCGGGGGGAAGGCCGCCGGCATCAACGAGATGGCGGTGCGGCTGGGGCTGCCGGTGCCGCCCGCGTTCGTGCTCACGACGGAGGCCTGCAACCGCTTCCTGGCCGACGGCTGGCCCGACGGCCTCGACGCCGAGGTCCGGGAGCACATGGCCCGCCTCGAGGCGATCGTTGGGCGGCGCTTCGGCGATCCCGCCGACCCGCTGCTGGTGTCGGTCCGCTCGGGTGCGCCGGTATCGATGCCGGGGATGATGGAGACGATCCTCAACCTGGGCCTCAACGCGGCGACGGAGGCCGGCCTCGCCGCCGCCTCCGGCGACCCGGCGTTCGCGCGCAACTGCCACGACCGGTTCCGCGCGCTGTACCGCGACGTCGTGGGCGCGGAGGCGGTCCCGACCGACCCGTGGGACCAGCTGCGGGGCGCCATCGAGGCCGTGTTCCGCTCCTGGAACGGCGACAAGGCGAGGACCTACCGGACCCACGAGGGGATCAGCGAGACGCTGGGCACCGGCGTGGTGGTCCAGGCGATGGTGTTCGGCAACCTGGGCGACGAGTCGGGCACGGGCGTGCTGTTCACGCGCAACCCGGCGACCGGCCAGCACGAGCTGTACGGCGACATCGTGTTCCGCGGCCAGGGCGAGGACGTGGTCGCCGGCGGCCACGACACCCTGCCCGTGGCCAGCCTCGACGAGCGCATGCCCGAGGTTGCCGCCGAGCTCCACCGGCACGCGGCCGCGCTTGAGCAGCACTTCGGCGACGCGCGGGACATCGAGTTCACGATCGAGCGCCGGCGGCTGTGGCTGCTCCAGGATCGGACGGCCAAGCGGACCGCCCCGGCGGCGCTGCGGATGGCCGTGGACATGGCCGAGGACCCGTCCTTCCCGCTCACGCGCGAGCAGGCCGTGCGCCGCGTGGCCGCGGTCCTGGGCGATCCGCCCCGGCACGTCCTGCAGGCGGGCGACGCAGGCGCGCCGATCGCAACAGGCCTCGGCGTGTCGCCGGGCGTGGTGTGCGGCGAGGTGGCGCTCACGGCCGAGGATGCAGTCGCGCGGGCTGACCTCGGCCATGACGTGATCCTGGTCCGCCGCGAGACCTCGCCGGATGATGTCCACGGCATGGCCCGCGCGTGCGGGATCCTGACCGCCACCGGCGGGTTCGCCAGCCATGCGGCCGTCGTCGCACGCGGCTGGAACAAGCCCGCCGTCGTGGGGGCCGCCGAGGTGTCTCCCGACCCGGCCGCCGGGCGGGTCGCGATCGCCGGGCGCGTCCTCGAGGCCGGCGCCCTGATCTCGATCGACGGGTCCACGGGCCAGGTCTTCGAGGGGCACGCCGACGGGGTGGAGGAGATGGTCCCCGAGGCGAAGGTGCTGCTCGGCTGGGCCCGGGAGCTGGGGATCAGCATCGAGGCGCCGGCCGAGGCGGTGGCCGATGCGGGCGGCGGCCCCGCGAGCGAGGATGATGCCCTGCGCATGCTGGTCGTCCGCGACTTCCGTGACCCGGCGAGCCTGGCGGCGGCGCTCGGCTGCTCGGTGGAGGACGCGACCGGCGTGCTGGGGCGCCTCGTGGATGCGGGCGCGGCCGAGCCGTCGGCTGGCGTGTTCAAGCTGACCGCCGAGGGCAGGACGAAGGGGGCGGCACTGATGGCGGCCGACACCCGCGCCTGGGGTCTGGACCGCGCATCGGCCGCGCTCGAGGCGTTCATCGCGCTCGACCGCCGCGTCAAGGCGTTCGCCACGGCATGGCAGCTGCGCGACGGCGCGCCGAACACGCACGCCGACGCCGCGTACGACGCGGAGGTGCTGGCCGGCCTCGCGCCGCTGCACGCGGACGTCGTGGCGTGGCTCGACGGCGCCGCCGCGGGCCTGCCCAGGCTGGCGCAGTACGGCGCCCGTCTCGCCGCGGCTGCGGAGGCCGTGGCAGGCGGCAACGGGAAGTACGTCGCGTCGCCGCGGGTCGACTCGTACCACGGCGTCTGGTTCGAGCTCCACGAGGACCTGATCATCCTCGCGGGCCGCAACCGCGCGGACGAGGTGGCGGCAGGGCGCGCGTAGGGGCAGGGCAGCGCGCCGGCGGGTTGGCCGCCGACGCGCGTGAACCCGCGGGGATCGTCAGGCGGGCCCGGCCACCGCCAGCTGCTTGAACTCCGCCACCTGGGCTTTGATCGCCCGCTCGGTGGGCAGCCGCTCCACCGACGAGGCGCCGAAGAAGCCGTGCACGCCGGGCATGCGCCGAAGCGCCTCGCCCACGTTGGCCGGCTCGTCGAACGGTCCCCCGTGGCACAGGATGATGACGTCCTTGCGGACGCTCCGGCCCGCCTCGGCCATCGCCATGACCTTGTCGATCGCCTGGTCGAGCGTGAACGCCACGCCCGCGCCGATCGTGCCGGCGGTCGTCAGGCCGACGTGGGCGACCAGCTGGTCGGCGCCCGCCCCCACCATGGCCCTGGCCTGGTCGGGGTCGAAGACGTAGGGCGAGCAGAACATGTCTTGGGCGTGGGCCTCGGCGATGGCCGCGACCTCCTTGTCGTAGCCCATGCCGGTGGCCTCGAGGTTCTTGCGGAAGTCCCCGTCGATCAGGCCCACGGTCGGGAAGTTCTGGACGCCGTCGAAGCCGAGCTCGCGCAGCTGGCGCAGGAAGACCCTCATGATCCGGAACGGGTCGGTGCCGTTGATGCCCGCCAGCACGGCCATCCGGCTCACGACCGGGAGGACCTCGGCCGCCATCTCGACCACGATCCCGTTGGCGTCGCCGTAGGCGAGGAGGCCGGCCAGCGAGCCTCGCCCGGCCATCCGGTAGCGGCCGCTGTTGTAGATGATCGCCATGTCGGCGCCGCCGGCCTCGGCCATCTTGGCGCTGATGCCGGTGCCGGCCCCGGCGCCCACGATCGGGATGCCGGCCTCGATGTTCGCCCGCAGGCGGTGCTCCAGTTCGGCGCGCGGAATGAAGGGCATGGTGCGACTCCTCGATGGTGCAGCGCGGTCAGGCCTTGGCGGCGAGCTCGGCCAGCAGCCGATCGGCCATGGCGTCGGCGAAGGCCGGGTCGTTGACGTTGGCGTCGATCTCGACGAGGTCCACCCGGGACCGGTCGAGGTTGGCGCGGAGGGCGTCGAACAGGGCGGCGTCGGCCACCGGGTCGTGGAACGGCATCCCCTCGGCGTCGATCATGCTCACGCCGCCGAGCGGGATGAACAGCGCCGTGGGCCCCGTGGCCGCGTTGAGCTTGCCCGCGATGATCTCGCCCAGGCGGCGGTTCTCCTCGCGCGTCGTCCGCATCAGCGTGACCTGCGGGTTGTGGACGTACAGGTTCCGGTCGCGGAACTGCTCTGGCACCGTGTCCATGGGGCCGAAGTTGACCATGTCCAGCGCGCCCAGCGAGACGACCTGCGGGATGCCCGCCCTGGCCGCGGCGTCGAGGCGGGTCGGCCCGGCGGACAGGACCCCGCCCACCAGCTCGTCGCACCACTCGGTGGTGGTGACGTCAGCGACGCCCGCCACGAACCCGTCGGAGATCAGCGACTCCATCGCGCGACCGCCGCTGCCGGTCGCGTGGAAGACCAGCATCTCGTAGCCGGCCGATTCGATCCGCTCGCGGACGCGGTCCACGCACGGCGTCGTGACCCCGAACATCGTGGCGGCCACGAGCGGCTTCTGCTCCGCGTCGCCGGCCTCCTGCTCGGCCATCCCGCAGATCGCGCCGGCTGCGTTGGCGAGCACCCGGCGCGAGACGCGGTTGAGGCCCGCCACGTCCACGACGGAGTACATCATCGTGATGTCCTTCACGTCGACGTAGGGGGCCACGTTGCCCGACGCCATCGTCGAGACGATCAGCTTGGGCATGCCGACCGGGAGCGCCTGCATCGCGGTGGCGCCGATCGAGGTCCCGCCGGACCCGCCCATCGCGAACACGGCGTCGAACTTGCCCGCCGCCAGCAGGTCCAGGGCCAGCGACCTGGCCCCGAGGCCCATGATCTCCAGCGCATGCCCCCGGTCGCGCCGCTCGCGCAGCTCGGCCAGGGTGCCTCCACCTGCCTCCGCGGTTCTTGAAGAGGGGCTGTCGGGCTCGAACACCGGCTCGCCCAGGACGCCGGCATCGAGCATGAACACCCGGTGGCCGCGCGCCCGGATCAGGTCGCGCACGTAGGCGTACTCCCGACCCTTGGTGTCCAGCGTGCCGATCAGCAGGATGGTCTTCGCCGACATACGGCCTCCCTTTCGCCCGGCCGGAGAGCCGGGCCGAACTCCCATTGGGGACGCCCGTGATTGACGATGGCCGCGTGGTGGCACGCGGTTGGGGTCAGGGGTTGACGATGATCTTGATCGCGCCGCTCGCGCGGTCGTTGAACGTGTCGATCGCCTGCTGGTACTGCTCGAGCGGGAAGCGGTGCGTGATCAGCTCCTTGACGCGGATGCGGCCCTCCTCGACGAGCGGCATCACGCGGCGCATCTCGCCCGCGGACGCACGCGAGCCGACCAGCTCCACCTCGTCGAGGACGAGGCGCTGGAGGTTGATCGCGACGCCCTCGGTGGGGATGCCGACGGCCGCCACGCGGCCGCCGCGCCGGGCGATCGCCAGCGCGGCGTTCACCATCTCGGGCACGCCCGCGCACTCGAGGACGACGTCCGCCCCGAGCCCCCCGTTGAAGGCGCGCGCGGCCGCCACCGGATCGCCGGTCGTGCTGTCCACGGTGTCGAAGCCGAGCGCCTTCGCCTTGGCCAGCCGATGGCCGCGCCCGACGACCACGGCCCGCGCGGCACCCATCGCGAGGGCTGCGTCGGCCGCCAGCAGGCCGATGGTCCCGGCGCCGGTGATGGCGACGGTGTCGCCCGGGCGCACGCCTCCGCGGACGGCCACGTGGAGCGCGATCGAGGCTGGGTCGATGAGCGCCCCCTCGTCGAAGGAGAGGCCGTCGGGGAGGCGGAAGATGGTCTTGATGCCCTGCACCACGTACGTGGCGTCCGCCCCCTGGTGGTTGTGGCCGTACTGGCGGTGCAGCCCCGCCTTGCCGTAGTTCTCGCAAAGGTTGTAGCGGCCCTCGACGCATTTCTGGCAAACGCCGCACGCGTCGTGGCTGGTGCCTGCCACGCGGTCGCCGATCTTCCAGCCATAACCCTCGGCGCCCGGCCCCAGCGCCGCGATCTCGCCCGCCCACTCGTGGCCGGGGATGAACGGGAACGACGACGGCCAGAAGCCGGGGTAGTCGCCGTGGATCAGGTGGGCGTC
>JAKAMV010000791.1 GCA_021812735.1 Chloroflexota bacterium
GCTGGCTTCTTCCCCGATGCGAAGGAGGACGGCCTCCTCTACCGCTTCACCCGCGGCCGCGACATCGTCGACATCCTCGCGCCGGATCACCTGGGACCCCGCGCCAATCGGCGCACCGTTGCCCCAGCCGAGACCATCGAGGCGGACGGGGGCCGTCAGGCCCTCGAGCGTCTGCGGCAGGTCGGAGTCGATGCAGGCGAAGGCGAGTTCCTACTTCCATGCCCCGACCTCGCCGGCGCGATCATCATGAAAGGCCGCGTGGTCGCGGCTGTCGCGGATCCGGAGGGCCACGCAAAGCACCAGCGCGACATCTGCCGGCTGCTGGGGCTGGTCCCGGACCCCATCGCGATGCGTGATTGCCTGACTAGTCGTGAGCGCGCCTGGCTGAGCCAGCTCGCGGACCTAGCAGACGTCTCCCATCCCGCCTGGAGCCGAATCCCAGGCGCGGAGGATGGCGTTGCTGCGCTGGAGATCCTCTCGAAGCCCTAGTTCGATGGCTGCATGCCGGGTTGCCGGTCTGAACCCGCAGACGACCCTGCCCGCACAGGCAGCGTCACCGTGCAGGGACCGGAACGCAGGCGGTCCCTTGATCATCTTGGTCTCGCTGAAGGCGTCCATCAGCTCGACCTTTCGTCTCGTTCACGAAGTAGATGATGATGACCACGAAGTAGTTGATGATCGCCACGTTGTTCCTCGCGACCGGCAGGGCGCCGATGCCCCCATCGGCCGAGGCACGGGTATCATCGACACCGCGTCGGACGACAACTGTTGCGGTGTGAAGCCGGCGTGAAACTTCACAGGGGACCTCGGGAAGGACCGGGTGCCGAGCGTGGATCGGGCTGCTAGACTGCTCTCCGCGCCGACATAGCTCAGCGGTAGAGCAGCTGTTTCGTAAACAGCAGGTCCTCGGTTCAAATCCGAGTGTCGGCTCCAGCTGGAACCCCCGAGACCCGGCCCTCGTGGCCGGGTTTCTCGCGTGTCTGCGCCTGGGGCGACACCACTTCGCGGCTGTTGGCCAACCGTCTCCGCGGGCGAATGACCCGTACGCGGGGCGCCGACACGCCGAATCAGAAGGGCGTCTCCCTAGCGCTCGGCCGGGCTGGGTCGGCGTGTTGGCAGAGGGCGATTGGCGCAATCGAACGCGGACGACGTGGCTCTGCCGGTCTCGACGGCGTCCGCCGCAAAGGGGACTTTCCCTCCGGGGCGCTACGACCGGCGGACGACCTCACCTGGCCGCTCCTGCGCCTGCGACGCGGCCCGGCGCAGTTCGTCCCACGCCTTATTGGGGTAGCCGAGCGAAGATCGGTTCACGCCCCACGTGTCCGGGCGGCCTTCCTTTCAGCCCTTGGCGATCGCGTCGAACTTGCGATGGGCTGAGGAGCCGGGGGCTCCCTGCTGAGCTCTGGCGCCGGGCCTCCGTGGGCCAGGCGCTCGCGCAGATGCGGGTCGCGGCCGTCCATCCGTTCGACAACACCTGTCGTCGCGGCTGGGTCTCCCAGGTGCCGCCAGGCATGGTCCAGGGCAACGAGGGCGGTGCCGGGCGCGCTGCCGGGCGTCAGGGCCGAGGAGTCGAGCCGACAGGTTGACCTGCTGGTCGGGCGCGGCGCCAGCGGCCGGGCTGCCGACGACTCCTAGGCTGCAGACGTCGCGGCGGGCTTGAGGGCGAAGGCATCCTCGATCTCCTGCAGTCGGCGGAACCCCACGACGCCCTTGGGCTGGGACCCTGGCTCGAAGTACGCGATGGTCGGGATGCTCATGATGCCGAACGCCCGGCTGAGCTTCGGATTGGCGTCGACGTCGACCTTGACCACGTCGATCGCACCGTCGTACTTGGCGGCGAGCTGCTCGAGCTCCGGTGCCACCTGCTTGCAGGGCCCGCACCAGGCCGCCCAGAAGTCGACCACCACCGGGCGGTCGCTCTTGAGGACCAGCGCCTCGAATGTCTCCTCGGTTGCGTGCTTGATAACGGCCATCGTCGGTTCCTTCCTGCCCGCCGATCCGCGGCGGTGCTAACCGTGACCGTACGGCCGGCCGGCCGGGCGGGCTGTAATGCGGATCACGCTTCCGCAGCGAGCCGCGGGACGCGGCTGTGTGCTCGGTCACAGCCTCGGCGCGCCGGCCGGGGTAGCGTCGCCGGCATGGCAATCAGCACCGAGACCAAGATCCTGATCATCCTCCACGCCGGGACGGAGACACACGAGGGGCGCGCCCGCGCGCTGCACAGCGTCGTCTACGCGACCGAGCTCGCCGATGCGGGCGCGTCGGTGCGCCTCCTGTTCGACGGCGCGGGCACGGGCTGGCTCGCCCGCTGGGCGGCCGCGACCGACACCCCTTCACGCGCGGCCCGGCTGTTCGCCGGGCTCCGCGACCGCGGAGTCGCCTTCGAGGTCTGCGACTACTGCTCGGGCGCCTTGAGGTCCGCGATCAGCTGGTGGAGACGGGCCAGCCGCTGTCGGGCGGCTACATGGACCACCCGAGCATCGCGGCCCACGTCGCCGACGGCTACGCCGTGTGGATCCTGTGAGCGTCGGGCTTCGGACGGCGCGAAGCCGTGGCGGCGCGCGGAGCGGGCCGCGGGACGACGCGCCGGGGGCCGAGCATGCGCGGCTGGCCGAGGCGCGGCGCGGCGTCCCGTGGAGGCGCTGGGGCCCGTACCTCTCGGAGCGCGCCTGGGGCACCGTGCGCGAGGACTACTCGCCCGACGGCGACGCCTGGGGCGCGTTCACGCACGACGACCAGCAGCGCCTGTGCCTGGCGCTCGCCCTGTGGAACGGGCACGACCCGATCCTCAAGGAGCGCCTCTTCGGCCTGTCGAACCCCGAGGGCAACCACGGCGAGGACGTGAAGGAGCTCTACTTCTACCTCGACGCACTGCCTTCGTCGGCATACCTCCGCGCCGCCTACCTCTACCCGCAGGCGCCGTTCCCGTACGAGGCGCTGGTGCGTGAGAACGCGCGCCGCGGCGGCGCCGACCCCGAGTTCGAGATCCTCGACACGCGCCACGCTACGACGGCGTCGCCCTCCTCGATTGACGGTGGCGGCATACTGGACCTGCGGCGCGTCCCCGGGGCTGCCGGCCCCGCCGCGCCCCTGGACGGAAGGGGCCCCGCCATGCGAGCCTTCATTCTGACCGCCGACGACCGCCCGGGCATGGTCGCGTCGGCGACGCGGACCGCGGCGGACGCCGGGGTGAACCTCCGCACGGTCGCCGGGCTCGCGAACGGGACCACGGGGCTCCTCGCCCTCGTCGGCGACGACGACGCCCTGCTGCGCGCGGCGCTCGCGGCGCGGGGCGGCCCGGTCCGCGAGATCGAACTGGTGGTCACCGCCGTCGAGGACCGGCCCGGCACGGCCGCCGAGCTGGCCGAGCGGCTCGCCGCGGCCGGCGTGAACCTCGAGCTGATCGCGCCGATCGGCATGGCGGACGGCCGGATCGACGTGGCGATCGGGGCAGCGGACGCCGACGCGGTGCGGCGCGCGCTGGCGGGCGCGTGAGCGCGGGCGGGCCGGCGGCCGGAGGCGCGGTGCCGGTACAGTCGGTGGCGCTCGACTCCGCCGGCGAGGCGCGCGTCGTCGAGCACGGCCGGAGCGCCACGGCCCTGTTCCCCTCGGGGCGGGTCGTCCGGTCCACCCTCGAGCCGGGCTGGCGGTGGTCCCGCGCGGTCGGCCAGGCGGCCGGGACGGAGTACTGCACGGCCCCGCACCTGGGCTACGTCGTCGCCGGGCGGATGGTGGTCCGGATGCGGGACGGCTCCGAGTACCGCTACGGCGCGGGGGACGCGTACAGCGTCTCGTCGGAGCCCCACGACGCGTGGGTCGAGGGCGAAGACCAGTACGTCGCCGTCGACGTTCGGGCGGCGGGGCCCTGACCCGCGGCGCAAGCCCGCGGCCAGCGAACTCAAGGGCGGTTCGCGCTCGCAGGGCCCGGCCTCGCGCGGCCTGGGCGGGGGCTAGAGGACTAGAGGCCGAAGCAACAAGCGAGCCGGCGCCGCCTCGGGCCGCGGCCAGATGTGCACACGCCCGGACGCGATCAGAACGTGACCACCCGGTCCGCCCAGAGCGTCCACTCGGCGAGCTGCGCCATCGACGAGCGGGCGACCCCCTCGGCGAGGTCCGCGTCCGCGTAGCCACGGGCGTCCAGGCACGAGCCGCAGGCGCCGACATCGACGCCGCGGGACGTCAGCCCCCTGAGCATCCGCCCGATGTTGTAGTAGCCCTCGGGCGTCGCCTGGCCCCGCTTGGCGCACCCGACCGCGTCGGCCATCAGGAAGACGCGGACCGCCGTGCCCTCGGTCTTGGCGAGCGCGAGGGCGAGCCGCAGCCCGTTGTACGGGCGCTCGGTCCCGTACGGGCCGTCGTTGAGGATGAGCAGGGCGTTCACCCGGCGAGGATCCCGCCCCGGCGAGCCGCGCTCGGCACGCGGGCCGCGTCAGGGGTAGGTGACCTGGCGGACGTCCGTCCGAGCCACCACGAACGGGCCCGCACCCGGCGAGCGGATCACCTCGTAGCGGA
>JAKAMV010000792.1 GCA_021812735.1 Chloroflexota bacterium
AGCGCGCCAAACTGAGCGTGATGGGTTCAGACGCGTACTTCCCGTTCGCGGACGCCATCCAGCTCGCCGCGGAACGCGGCGTGACGGCGATCATCCAACCGGGCGGCTCCAGCCGGGACGAAATGGCGATCGAGGTGGCCGACCGACACCACATGGCGATGGTCTTCACCGGCCGGCGTCACTTCCGGCATTAGCGCGGGGGCGGCGATCCACCGGCCCCGACGGGGCACGCGCGGCAGACAGAGGGGGTTGCAGCGTCCCATGGAAGAGATCCTCGCCCTCGAGATGATCCGGGTCACGGAGGCGGCCGCGATCGACTCGGCACGCCTGATGGGCCGGGGCGACACGACCGCCGCGGACCAGGCCGCCACCGAGGCGATGCGCCACGCGATGGACGAGATCCCGATGTGCGGGCGGATCGTGATCGGGGAGGGGGAGCGCGACGAGGCGCCCATGCTCTACATCGGCGAGGAGGTGGGCGCGCGGATCCCTGGCCAGCCCGAGATCGACATCGCGGTCGACCCGCTGGAGGGGACGAACCTGGTGGCCGGCGGCCAGGGGAACGCGATCACGGTGCTCGCGGCATCCGAGAAAGGCGGCCTGTTGCATGCCCCCGACACCTATCTCGAGAAGCTCTGCGTCGGCCCGGTGGCGGCGGGGAAGGTGGACATCACGCTGCCGCCACGGGCGAACGTCGCCATCATCGCGGAAGCCCTGGGCCGCTCGCCGCGTGACATCACGGTGGTGATCCTCGACCGGCCTCGCCACGCGGCGCTGATCGACGAGGTGCGACAGGCTGGCGCGCGCATCAAGCTCATCAGCGATGGCGATCTGTCGGCGGCCATCAGCGCGGCCGTCAGCGGCACCGGCGTCCACGCGGTGATGGGGATCGGCGGAGCACCAGAGGGGGTGCTGACGGCAGCTGCGCTGAAGTGCCTGGGTGGCGAGATCCAGGCGCGCTTCCGCTTCCGTAACGACGCGGAGCAAGAGCGCGCGGCGGTGATGGGCCACACCGACCCCGAGCGGATCTACCGGACCGAGGACCTCGCTCCCGGCAACGGCCTGGTCTTCGCCGCGACCGGCGTGACGGATGGCGAGCTGCTGCACGGGGTGCGCTTTTTCGGCGGCGGGGCGCGCACGCACTCGCTGGTGATGGCGTATCGCACGAAGCAGGTTCGCTTCGTGGACACGGTCCACATGTTCGACCGGAACCGACCGCCCGCGGTCCGCCTGTAGAAGCGCCCGGCGGTCCGGCCGTGCAGCCCTCGATCAGCCGCCGCGCGTCCCGTCCTCGGCCATCCAGCCCGCACCGTCCCACGTACCGACGACCCGGACCGCCCCGGGTACCTCGCTGGCAGCCCGTCGCCGAGAGGCCACGGCGACCGACGCGTCCCAGCCCGGTGGCACGAGGTCCGGCGCAAGGTCGGAGAGTGGCGCCAGCACGAACAGTCGGCGCTCGGCCTCGGGGTGAGGCACGATCAACAGGCGGTCCCGGTGGCCTGCATCGAGCGAGATCCCCGCTGGCGGCCGCGCCACCTCCAGGCGGGCGTCGCCGAACAGGAGCAAGTCCAGGTCCAACTCCCGCGGCCCCCACCGACCGCGTGACCGGCGGCCGAAGGCGCGCTCGATCCCCTTGAGGGCGACCAGCAGTGCGAGCGCGCCAGTCTCGGGATCCGGGCCACCCGGCACGTCGATCGCCACGACGGCGTTCAGGAAATCGGGCTGGTCGGTAACGCCGACCGGGCGCGTGACGTAGAGCCGCGAGACCGCGACGAGCTGCGCAGCGGGGAGCGCGGCGAGCGCATGCACGGCGGCCGTGAGGGTGCCCCGCGCTTCGCCGACGTTGGCGCCGAGGCCGACGTAGGCGCGCACATTCACGTCGCAGGGGACTCGGTCGCCGGGGCACGCACCAATTCGAGCCGTTCGGCGAACCGCACCGGACCGGGCCAGCGCCACGCCGCTAGCCGGACCACGCCGAACGGCGACGCGGCGGCCAACGCGGTGAGGTCCACCTCGTGCCCCTCGAGCCGTCGCAACGGTGCCACGACGTCCCAGATGAGCGCCCGGCCACCGGGCCGCAGGACGCGATGGAGCTCGCGGAGCCCGGCGGCCGGGTCGGCCCAGTGATGCAGCGAGAAGGTGCTGACGGCGAGGTCGAACGTCTGGTCGGGGAACGGGAGGGCTGCGACGTCACCGACCAGGAACGCGGGACGTCCCGGGTCACCGGGCGCGAACCCCCGAGCCGCGTTCGCGTCGGCCCGCGCCACCATCGCCGGATCCAGGTCGCATGCCGTCACGCGCAGTCCGCGTTCGCGCGCCAAGCGGATCGCCAGGTGCCCGGGGCCGCAACCCACGTCGACCACGGCGGCCCCCGGCGGGGCCAGGGCCGCCACCTCGACTGCGATGCGCCGGAAGAGCGGCGCGAAGAGGAAACGTGAGGCTAGGTCGTAGCCGGCCGCGCCGTTCATCAAGCGGCCACCCGGCGCCGTCGGCCCCGATGCGTGCCGTCGACGGTGCATCGAGCGGGCGGCGGCCGCGCCCAGCCCCGCAGCGGCTCCCGCCAAGACGGCCGCACCCACCAGCATCGCACCACGCCGCCTGGACATGCGCCCTCCGCTCTTCCACTCCGCTCTTCCAGCGTTCCTCACGCCCGGTAGACCTCGCAAGGCTACTCCGAGCCCCGCGGCGCGACTACACTCGGGCGCCGTGCGAGCCGTCACCGTCGTCATCTTCCATCGGCCGCCGCGCGCGGACGATCCGCCGCTGACCGGCCTGCTCGCCGCTGCGCGCCAAGCACTGGCCGAGCGTCACGCCGCCTTGTTCCGCCGCGCAGGCGCGGCCCGGATCGCGCTGGCCGCCGGCCGCGAGGCCAGCGCCGTGCGCGAGGCCAGCGCCGTGCGCGAGGCCAATGGCGAGCTACCGCCGCCCCTCCTCGGGACCACCGGCGGCTCGTTCGGCGAGGCGCTTGCCGGGCTCGTCCGGGACCAGCAGATCGAGGCCTGCGTGGTGCTCAGCAGCGGCGCCGTGCCGCGGCTCCGCATCGGCGACGCCCGCCGCCTGGTCGCCGCGGCCGCCGGCGACGAGCGGCGGGCACTCACCAACAACCGCTTCTCGTCCGACGTCTGCGCGGTTCCCCGCGCGGCCGTCCTGGCGGAGCTGCCACCGCTCCCGTCGGACAACGCGTTGCCCCGCTGGCTGGAGGAAGTGGCCGGCTACGCGGTCGAGACACTGCCCGGTCTGGAGCGGCTCGCGCTCGACCTTGACACGCCGCTCGACCTGGCGCTCCTCGCGCTCGCGCCGGACGCACCGGCGGCCCTCTCGCGCATCGCGAGGTCGTGGCGGCTGACCGTCCCACGGCGCGACGCGCTCAGGGAACTCGCCGCCGACCCGCGCCGCGAGTTGCTCGTCTTCGGCCGCAGTTCCTCGCGCACGCTGGCGTGGCTCGAGCGGCACGTGCGGTGCCGTGTGCGGTTCCTGGCCGAGGAACGCGGCCTGCGCGCCGCCTCGCCGTTCGCGATGCGGGGACTGGAGGCGCGGTCGGTCGAGCGTCCGCCCCGCGCCACCCTCGGGCGCCTCCTCGCCGACCGGGGGCCCGGCGCGCTCGCCGCGGTGGTGGCCGAACTGGCGGACGGCGCGATCCTCGATACGCGCGTGCTGCTTGCGGATCGCAGCGGCGCCGCCGAGGACGCCTGGCCGGGCGACGAGGATCGCTTCGCCTCCGACCTGCTCCGGGCAGATGAGGTGGCCGACGGCTGGCTGCACGAGCTGACCGCTTCGGCGGCCGGCGCCGGGGTGCCGATCGTGCTGGGGGGCCATTCGCTGGTCGGCCCCGGAGTGCCCCTGCTGCTGCGCGGCATCCGCTGAGCGGGCCCCGGCCAGCCCAGCGCCGTGCGATAGAATGCAGGCCATACGCAGGCGCGCTCTCATCATCCTTCGCGGCGCCTGCGGTTCGGGATGGAAAACGTGACCGGACTCTGGTACGTCGTCGGGTTCCTGGTCGCCGGTGCCTCGTTCGTCTTCATGACGATCGGGCTTGCCTGGCTGATCAGCCATCGGAACCGCGGCGACCGACACAAAGGGCTGCCGTACGAGTCGGGCATCGACACGTTCGGCGACACGTGGGGCCGCTTCGGCCTCTCCTTCTACATCTACGCCCTACTCTTCGTCGCCTTCGACATCGAGGTCGTCTTCGTCTACCTGTGGGCGATCGTCTTCCGTGACGTCCTGATCGGCGGACTCGTGAGCATGGCCGTCTTCGTGGGGATCCTGTTGCTCGGCCTGGCGTACGCCTGGCGGAAGGGCGTGCTGCGATGGCGCTGAACCCCGATTTCCCCCCGGTCGGCGGCACTGGACCGGTACCGGCCCCAGGCGGCGCCACGCCGATCGTGTCGGCCGGCCATGCGATCGGCCAGCCCATCGTCGTCCCGAACGAGCTCTGGTCCTCGACGCATCCCGCAGCCTACGGCGGCGGTCGGCCGCCTGCGATCACCCACCTCGAGCGGGTCGCCG
>JAKAMV010000069.1 GCA_021812735.1 Chloroflexota bacterium
GTCGATCGCGGGCCTCGCGCGGCGCGGCCTGGTTCGCGTTGAGGTGCGCGAGCGGCCGCGGCGACCCCTGGCGCACCGCCCGGCGCCGGTCCGCGGCGCCCGCCCGACCGACGCGGAGCTGACGCCCGCCCAAGCGGCCGCGCTCGACGCGGTGCTGGTGGCGGTCGAGG
The DNA here is from genome assembly GCA_021812735.1 of Chloroflexota bacterium. The sequence continues at coordinate 171 of JAKAMV010000069.1, forward strand.
CACACGACCCCACGCCCGTCCTGCTCGACGGCGTGGCGGGGAGCGGCAAGACGGCGATCTACGTCGAGGCCATCGCGGCCTGCCTGGCGGGCGGGAGGCCGGCGCTCCTGCTGGTCCCGGAGGTCGCGCTCGCCGCGCCGGTGGTGGACCGCCTGCGCGCCGACCTCGCAGCGCAGATTGCCGTGCTGCACTCTGGGCTGGGCGAGGGCGAGCGCGCCGATGAGTGGCGGCGGATCCGGGCGGGCGGCGCGGATGTGGTGGTGGGGACGCGAACCGCGCTGCTGGCGCCGCTCGCGGACATGGGCCTGATCGTGGTGGACGAGGAGCACGACCCGGCCTACAAGAGCGACCGCACGCCGCGCTTCCAGGCCCGGGACGCCGCGCTGGACCTGGCGTCCCGGGCAGGCGCGGCCGTCGTGCTCGGCAGCGCCACGCCGTCGGTCGAGAGCGTCGGCCGGGCGAGGGCGGGGGCGTACCGGCGACTCGTGCTCCCGACCCGCGCCGCCGGCACAGAACCCGCCGTGACGGTGGTGGACATGCGCGAGGAGCTGGCTGCCGGCAACCGCGGGATCCTCTCAGTGCCGCTGGCGGCCGCGCTGGCCGCGCTGGACACGGGTGCCGGTGACCGCGCGATCCTGGTCATCAACCGTCGGGGCACCGCGTCGGTGGTCGTGTGCCGCGACTGCGGGTTGGTCCAGCAGTGCCCCGACTGCGAGCGGCCCCTCGTCTACCACCAGGCCGGGACCACGCTCCGCTGCCACCACTGCGGTCGGGCCTGGCCCCCGGCCACCCGGTGCCCGCAGTGCGCGTCCCCGCGGATCCGCTACCTCGGCGGCGGCACCGAGCGCGTTGAGCACGAGCTGCGCGCCCGGTTCCCGGACCTGCGGGTGGGCCGGCTCGACCGCGACGTCGCGGAGCGGAAGGGCGCCGCGGAGCGCATGCTCGACGCGTTCGCGACCGGGCAGCTCGATGTGCTGGTCGGGACGAGCCTGGTCGCCAAGGGGATCGACGTGCCGGAGGTGACGCTGGTCGGCGTGGTCTCGGCGGACGTGGCGCTCAGCCTGCCCGACGAGCGTGCGGCCGAGCGCACCTACCAGCTGCTGGCACAGGCTGTGGGCCGGGCGGGGCGGGGCGGACGGCCGGGGGCCGCGTTCATCCAGACCTACCGGCCCGACCACCGCGCCATCAGGGCGGTCGCGGACCGCGACGCCGACGCGTTCTACAGCGAGGAGCTCGGCCTGCGCGAGCGCTTCGGCTCGCCGCCATTCGGGCGGCTGGTCAAGCTGACCGTGGGCCTGGCAGAGCGTGACGCGGCGGAGAAGGCCGCTCTGGCCTATGCGGAGGAGCTCCGGGCCCGGGCGAGGCTGACCGCCCCGTCGGTCCAGGTGGTGGGCCCCGCGCCCGCGTTCATCGCGCGACGGGCCGAGCGGTGGCGCTACCACGTGATCCTGCGCGGGCCGGATCCGGTCGCGCTGCTGGACCCGCCGCCGGGCGCGCCCTGGAGCGTGGACGTGGACCCGGAGAGCCTGCTGTAGCAAGAGGCCACGGACGCGACCCTCGGCTCTGGCCGGATTCCGGCGGGACGCCACAATGGGACGACACCACCAAGGAGGCGCGTGATGACCGAAGTCCAGCCGCCCGCCAGCGAGCCCGTGCCGCAGCCCGCGCCCGAACCGGTCCCGGCCGACGAGCCGATGCCCGAAGAGCATGCCGATGCCGGCGCAAGCATGCGAGCCCGCGAGTGGCTCAGCCAGCTCGAGGCGATGATCCAGAATGTGGCGCGCGAGGCCGCCCCGGTCGCCCGGGAGGTGGGCGCCAAGGCCGCAGAGCTGGCCGCCGTGGCCGCGGTCAAGGCCGGCCCGGCGGCGCAGAAGGCGGCCGCAGTCACCGCGGAGTACGGCCAGCGCTTCGCCGAGAGGGCCCAGTCGGTCGCGGCGGACCTGCGCCACGAGAACGAGGACGCGAAGTCCGCCGGCGACGCCCCCGACGCGCTCGAGGCGCCCGGCAGCCCCCCTGCGCCGCCCGCGGCGGAATAGTCGGTCTCCAGACCCTCGCCCGCGTCCCGCCCGGCGCCCGGGCCGCCGGGATGGCTGGGCACGCCCGGATCGGCATGGCTGCGTGCGCCAGAACCGGCGGCTGTCCGGCCGGGGCCCCGCGCCTGTGCCGCGGGGCCGTTCCGTATACTCGCGGCCATGAGTTCCGTCCGACCCATCGTGCTGCTGGGCGACCCGCGCCTTCGCCTGCGGGGCGAGACCGTGGACAGCTTCGGCAAGTACCTCCACGAACTCCTCGACGACCTCACCGCGACGATGCGGGCCGCGCCCGGCGTCGGCCTCGCGGCGCCGCAGCTGGGTGAGCCGCTGCGCGCCTGTGTCGTGGAGGTGGAGAACCGCCTGTACGAGCTCGTCAACCCGATGATCGTCCGCTCCGACGGCACGGACCGGGATCTGGAGGGCTGCCTGTCCGTTCCCGGCTACGTCGCCTACGTCACGCGCAAGGAGAAGGTGTGGGTGGTGGCGCAGGATCGGCGCGGCAAGAAGTTCAGGGTCGCGGGCTCGGGGCTGCTGGGCCGGGCGATGCAGCATGAGCTCGACCACCTTGATGGCAGGCTGTTCATCGACTACCTGGACTCGATGGACGAGCTGATCGCGGTCACTCCGGGCCCGGCCGGCGACGACGCGGACGCGGCCGGTGACGCGGCCGGCGGTGCCGCGAGCGTGCGCAGCCGAAGGGCCGCCCGAGCCCTGGCGTGAGCCGTCGGCCGGGGGGTCATCGCGTCCGGACGGTCTACCTCGGGTCGGGCGCGTTCGGCGTGCCCGCCCTGCGCCGCCTCGCAGCCCACCCGCGCATCGACCTTGTCGGCGTCGTCACGGCGCCGGCGCGCCCCGTCGGCCGGCACGCGGTGCTGACCCGGACGCCGATCGCAGTGCTGGCGGCGGAGCTGAGCCTCTCGCCCGTCCTCACGCCGGAGCGGCTCCGCGTCCCGGGCGCCATCGCGTCGGTGCTCGCGCTCGAGCCCGCCCTCGCGGTCCTGGCCGATTACGGCCAGCTGGTCCCGCCCGCCCTGCTCGACCTGCCGCACGGCGCCCTGAACCTGCACCCGTCCGCCCTGCCGCGGTTCCGCGGCGCGTCGCCGGTGCCGGCCACCATCGCCGCCGGGGACGCGCAGACAGCCGTCAGCCTGATGCGGATGGACGAGGGCCTCGACACCGGTCCGCTTGTCGCGCAGGCGAGCCTGTCCCTGACGGGCTGCGAGACGGCTCCCGAGCTGGAGGCGCAACTCGCCGAGCTCGGCGCGGCCCTGCTCGACCGCTCGCTGGACGCGTGGCTCGACGGCGCGCTCGCGGCGACACCCCAGCCGGGCCGCGGCGCGACGCTGACGCGCCCGCTGCATCGGGTCGACGGACGGCTCGACCCGATGCGCACCGCCGTGGAGCTGGAGCGGCTCGTGCGGGCGTACCGGCCGTGGCCCGGCACGTATGCGGAGGTCGGCGGCGAGCGGCTGGGCGTGGCGGCGGCCCGCGTGGAGCCGGGCGACCCCGCCGACGTGCCCGGCACGCTCGTCCGCCACGGCGCGGAGCCGGCGCTGGCCACCGCCGACGGCCGCCTCGTGCTCGAGCGCGTGACACCACCCGGCAGGCGGTCGATGCCGGGCGCCGACTGGCTGCGCGGCCGCCGCAGCCCAGTCGCCTTGAGTCCGTGCCAGAATCGGCGGCGATGACCGCCCAGCCCCCCGAGATCACCCCGTTCTTCGGCCTTCGCCCCGCGCCGTCCGCCACGCGCCCGCGCGACCCGCGCCGCGGCGTGTCCGGCCTGTCGCCCGACGAACTCACGGCCTGGGCGGCGGGGCGCGGCCTGCCCGGCTATCGCGCCCGGCAGGTGCTCGATGCAGTGTGGCGCGGCCGGCAGGACGCGTTCGCCGACGTCCTGACCCTGCCGGGTCCGGCCCGGGCCAGGCTCGACGAGGCGTTCCGCTTCGACACGCTGACCGAGACGGAGGTGCGCCCAACTGACGGCGGGCTCACCGAGAAGGCGGTCCACCGCCTGTCCGACGGCCTGCTGGTCGAGTCGGTGCTCATGCACTACCCGGCTCGTGCCGGTGCCCGTGAGCGGCACACCCTGTGCATCAGCTCGCAGGCCGGTTGCGCAGTGGGCTGCCCGTTCTGCGCGACGGGCGAGCTGGGCATGGAGCGCGACCTCGAGACGGCCGAGATCCTCGACCAGGTCCGCCACGCCCAGCGGCGCCTCGCGCAGGACGGCCGGCACCTCACCAACGTGGTGTTCATGGGCATGGGCGAGCCGCTGATGAACCTCGACCGCGTCCTGGAGGCCATCGAAGCGCTCAACGACCCGGCCCGCCTCGGGCTCGGCTCACGCCACATCACGGTCTCGACGTCGGGCGTGGTGCCGGGGATCCGGCGCCTCACCAGCCTCGGTCCGCAGTTCACGCTGGCCGTCTCGCTCCACGCCGCCCGCAACCCGCTGCGCGACGTGCTGGTGCCGCTCAACCGGCGCTGGCCGGTGGAGGAGGTGGTGGCCGCCGCCCGCGAGCACGCCGAGACCACCGGCCGGCGCGTGACCTATGAGCTCACGATGATCGAGGGCATCAACGACACCGACGCCGACGCCGATGCGCTGGCCGAGCTGCTCCGCGGCGACCTCGCCCACGTCAACCTCATCCCCATGAACCAGGTGGCGCACACGCCGTGGACCGGCTCGCCGATCCCCGTGGTCGAGCGCTTCGCCGACCGCGTGCGGGCGGCCGGGATCGCGGTGACCATCCGGTTCAACCGGGGCACCGAGATCGGCGCCGCCTGCGGCCAGCTCGCGGCGGAGCAGGCGGGCCAGCCGACGCCGGCCGTTGTCCAGCGCCGCCGGGAGCGGATCGTCGCGCAGTCCGCGGCCGCCCTCCGCGGGGAGCGCAGCAGTGAGCCCGCGCCGGGCCTGACCGGTCAGGAGACTGTGTCGTGACGCCGCGCCGCCCGAGCGTGCTCATCGCCGCGAGCATCCTCGACAGCGATCTCGCGGCCCTTGGCGACGAGGTCCGCCGAGCGGATGGCGCTGGCGCCGACCGCATCCACCTCGACGTGATGGACGGCCACTTCGTGCCCAACCTCACCTTCGGCTGGAAGACGATCGCGGCGCTTCGGCGGGTGACAACCCTGCCATTCGACGCCCATCTCATGATCGCCGAGCCGGGCCGCTGGGCTGAGCAGTTCCTCGACGCCGGATGCGACTCCATCACGCTCCACGTCGAGGTCGCCGAGGCCCAGATCGCCCCGGCGCTGGTGCGCATCAAAGAGGCGGGGCGCGCGGCCGGGCTGTCAGTGAAGCCCAAGACGCCGCTGACGTCGCTCGACCCGTTCCGCGACCTGCTCGACATCGTCCTGGTGATGACGGTGGAGCCGGGGTTCGGCGGCCAGGCGTTCATGGCCGACGTCGCCGACGCCAAGCTGCGCGCGGCCCGGGCGTGGCTGGCGGCGGACGGTGCGAACGAGGTGCAGGTGGACGGCGGCGGCCGGGCGGCGACCGCCGAGGCGATCGGTCGCGGCGGAACGGACGTGATCGTGGCGGGGTCGGCGCTCTACCGGGCTGACAACATGGCCGCCGAGGTGGAGCGGATCCGCCGCACCGCGAGCGCCGCCCGCTTGGCGACCCTGGGGTAGCGGTGTGCGGGCGCTGCTGCAGCGCGTGACCCGAGCCGAGGTGCGGGTGGGGGAGCGCACGGTGGGCTCGATCGGCCCCGGGCTGCTCGTGCTGCTGGGCGTCGGCCACGGCGACGAGGCGGCGACCGCAGACGCGCTCGCACAGCGGATCTGCGAGCTGCGGATCTTCGAGGACGACGACGGGCGGACGAACCGCTCGGTCCTCGATGTCGGGGGCGAGGCCCTCGTCGTGAGCCAGTTCACGCTGTACGCCGACACGCGGCGCGGACGCCGACCCGGATTCACCGACGCTGCCCCACCGGAGGTCGCTGTCCGGCTGTGGCAGCGGGTGGCCGCGGGCATCGCGGGCCGGGGTGTCCGCACTGCGCTCGGCGAGTTCGGCGCCGAGATGGCCGTGGAGCTGGTCAACGAGGGCCCGTTCACGATCTGGCTCGACACGGAGGACCGGTGATCTGCCCGCGCGCGGCTGTCACGGGTCTGCTCGCGGCGCTGCTGTCCGTGGGCGGCTGCGGGCCCGTGCCGCAGGCGCCTTCGCCGGCTGTCACCCGCTCGCCTCCGCCGTCGGCGACGGCCGCTGCGTCGGCGTCCTCGGCGGCCGCGGCGTCCTCTGGCGCAGCGCCAACCGCAGCCGCAACGATCTCCGCAGGGTCCAGCGGAGCCGCCGTGGCCTCGGCGCCGACGCGTGCGATGCCCTCGACCTCGGCGCCGCTCCCGTTCGCGCACATCTATCTCGTCATCCTCGAGAACCACGAGTACGGGTCGATCGTCGGCAGCGCGGACGCGCCGTACCTCAACGGCCTGATGGCCCGGTACGCCTTGGCGACTTCCATGCGCGCGGTTGCCCACCCGTCAGAGCCCAACTACATCGCGCTCGTCTCAGGCGGCACCCAGGGTGTGCACGACGACGGTGTCCACAACCTGGACACCCGGAGCCTGTTCGACCAGGTGGAGGCGGCCGGTCGGACGTGGCACGTCTACGCCCAGGGCTACCCGGGCGCCTGCTCGACGGCGGCGTTCAGTGGCGTCGCCGCCGACGGGCCCGGCCAGCCGGGCGCCTACGCCCGCAAGCACAACCCGGCGATCAGCTTCACGTCGATCAGCGGCAACTCGTCACGGTGCGCCGACATCACCGGGCTCTCGGGCTTCAGCCCGGCGGCCGCCGACTACGAGCTGATCGTCCCCAACGTGATCAACGACATGCACAGCGCGCCGGTGGCCACGGGCGATGCGTTCCTGGCGGCGTTCCTGCCCTCGATCCTTGACAGCGCGGCCTTCAGGGCGGGCTCGCTGCTGATCGTCACGTTCGACGAAGGGGACACCAACGAGGGCGGCGGGGGGCACATCGCGACGGTGATCGCCACGCCGGCGATGGCGCCCGGCACCCGCTTCAGCCAGCCCGCCACGCACTACTCGGTGCTGCGCACGATCGAGGATGCCTGGGGGATGCCTGCGCTGGGCGCGGCCGCGGAGGCGACGCCGATCCCGGTCGGGCCGTAGCCGGCGCGACCAGGGGTGTTGCCCGACCGGCGCGGGGTGTCGCGGTCTGGTCCCCTCCCGACGTCTGGCGGGTCGGGCCCTCCGCCGGTGTGTCACGGGTCGGGCGCCGACTTGCGGCGGACGCCGGGGACCACGGGGATCCACCGCCGGACGGGTCTGCTGGGCTGTGCCGCCCAAACCCACCATTGCAGTCACCCATGCACGTCAGGACTCTTGGGAGGGGGGCGTGCTGTGCTGGCAGAGCATCGATGCGTGCCGGGAATGCGTGCGCGACGAAGGTCGCGAAACGGGCCTCCTTGGCTCGGCCCGTGCAGGCGGCCCATGGCCAACAGTCCTCACGGGCATAGGTGACAGGCACGCCCGAGTGGTGACGGAGCGTGGCTCCGACGCCTGGAGCGCGAAAGAAGCCGGCCGCGACCCCGCGACCGGCTCCTGGCCTGTGCTGGGCTGGACTAGCGGGCGCCCTTGGTCAGGGTGCGGCGGCAGCGGGTGCAGGCGAGCACCTTCTCGGGGCTCCCGTTCTTCGCGATCGCCGTGAGCTGGAGGTTCGGCTGGTAGCGGCGGTGGGCGCGAACGCGGTTCATCCCCGACGACTGGGGGTTGAAGCCGCCGATCGCCGCCTTGCCGCAGATGGCGCAGGCTCGGGCCATTGTCTGATCGATTCCTCGGAACGTGTCGGCAGGCCGACAGGCGGCCGGTGACTTCCGGCCCAAACGGGGTGGTATCGTAGCACACGCCTTCGGGGGCGCCGCCCGTTGGCGTTGCCGATCAGGCCGGTGAGCGCCGGCCCCGCGACTCGCGAGGAGGACGTCGCCCGCGTGACCGCCGAACCGATCCCCGGCCGATCGCTGGTGACCAAGCGCGCGATCCGCGAGCTGGTCCGGACGGCCGTCCTGTCCGTCTACGGGGTCTCCGGTTTCGCGGGCGGCGGGTGGCTCGGCCGCCTGCTCGACCGGGCGGGCTTCGGCAACCCGGGCTGCCGCGTCTCGATCGACCCGGCGCTCGCCGTCGACCTCGACCTGCTCGTGGCCTACGGCCTGCCGGTGGCTGAGGTGGCCCGTCAAGTCGAATCGGCCGTCCGCTACACGCTCCACCACGCGCTTGGCGAGGAGCCGGAGCGGGTTGCGATCAAGATCGGCCGCCTGCGCCACGAGCACGGCATCGCGCCCCAGCGGGAATCGCCGGCCGCGACTGAGCCGAGCCCGGCGGACCTCGCCGCCAGCGGGACGGACGTGGCCTGATGCCCCACCGCACCTGCGACGGCGCCGCGCTGCTGGCCGCCTTCAGGAGCGCGGTGGCGAACCTCGCTGGGCACGTGGACGAGGTCAACGCGCTCAATGTGTTCCCGGTTCCGGACGGCGACACGGGCTCCAACATGCTGGCCACCGTGCGCGCCGCCCTTACGGCCGCCGACGACCTGGGGTCGGGGTCGGACGTCGAGGCGGGCCGGATTGCCCACGCGATCGCGCAGGGGGCGCTGATGGGGGCGCGGGGCAACTCGGGCGTCATCACCAGCCAGATCCTCGGCGGCATGGCGCACGCGCTCGACGGCAAGCGCCGGTTCAACGGCCTCGACCTCGCGCACGCGCTCGACGCCGGCGCCAAGCGGGCCTACGCGGCCGTACAGCGCCCTGTCGAGGGCACGATCCTCACCGTCATTCGCGAGGCGTCTGCCGCCGCGATCGCCGCCGCCGAGCGCGACAACGACACCGAGGCCGTCCTGGCCGCCACGGTCGAGGCCGCCGAGCGGTCGGTCGCGAGGACCCCCGCGCTGCTCGAGATCCTGCGCGAGGCCAAGGTGGTGGACTCCGGCGGCCAGGGCCTGTTTCGGCTGCTGGAGGGCGCGCTGTCGGCAGCCAAGGGCGCCCCGGTCTCGGACGAGGATGCCGCGCCGGCGGCGATGCCCGACGAGCACCCGCGTCGGCCCTTGCTGCTCGGCGTGGAGGGGGCGACGTCCTACGGCTACGAGACCGTCTACCTTGTGCACGCCCGTCCGGGTGAGCGGCTCGACGTCGCGGCCATCGGGGCGCACCTCGAATCCATCGGCGACTCGGTGCTGGTGGCCGGCGACGCGCGGATGGCCAAGATCCACGTCCACAGCGAGCGGCCCGACGCGGTGATCGCCCACGGCCTGTCCCTGGGCACGCTCACCCGCATCACCATCGAGAACCTCGACGGCCAGGCCAGCTCGGTGCGCGAGGCCAGGGCCGCCGCGTTCATCGACGAGGGCCGCAGCGCCGCCGCCGCCCGCGCGGACTACGCCGATGCGACGGAGCACGTCATGACCGCGTCCGTCGCCACGGCGGCTGCGCCGCCCGAGCTCACCCGGATGCCACTGGGCGTGGTGGTGGTGGCCCCCTCGGACGGTCTGGCCCAGCGCCTGGAGATGACGGCCGAGGGCCTCCGGGAGTACGTCGCCTTCCGCGTGATCCACGGGGGCCAGTCGGCCAACCCGTCCACGGGCGAGCTGCTGGCGGCCGTCAACGACACCCCCGCCGACGAGCTGCTGATCCTGCCCAACAACCCGAACGTGACCCTGGCGGCGCGGCAGGTGGCATCGATGACGAGCCGGCCAGTCCACATCGTGCCCACCCGCAACTGCGCCGAGGGCGTCGCCGCCCTGCTGCGCATGGACCCCGCGCTGGGCGCCGAGGAGAACGCCGACGCGATGACTGCCGCCGCGCGCGCGATCCTTTCCATCCAGGTGACCGAGGCGGTGCGCGACGCCACGGTCTCCGGCAGGAAGGTCAAGAAGGGCCAGACGATGGTGCTCGATCCGGACGACGGGCTGCTGGCGCTCGACAACGACCCCCACCGGGCGGTGATCACCGCGTTCGGTCGCCTGCGGGGCGGGTTCGAGATCGTTGAGATCTACTACGGGGCCGAGGCGTCCCTCGAGGAGGCCGAGGAGCTGGCCTCCCGAATCCACGAGGTTGCGCCCGGCGCGGAGGTCGAGGTGCTCCGCGGCGGCCAGCCCCACTACCGGTACCTGATCTCCGCGGAGTGAGCGAGCGACGCCGGTCGGGCCCCGCTCGCGGCAGCCGATCGCTCCGCCCCGCGGCCGCCCGGGCGGCCGCACGCCTGCCGGACGACCCGCACGAGCGGCTCGCGCTGCCCCTGTCCCTGTCCGGGTTCTCGGCGGTCGGACCGCTCAGGCGCGCCGGCAGGCGGCTGGGGATCGAGACCGTCCGCGACCTGCTCTTCCACCTGCCGCGCCGCTACGACGACCTGCGCGAGCTGCTGCAGCTTGGCAACCTCCACTACGTCCCAGACGGCACGATGGTCTCGGCCCGCGTCCGGGTGACGTCGGTCAGGGTCCAGCAGACGTGGCGGCGCAAGGTGCAGGTGACGACGGCCCATCTCGAGGATGACACCGGCGCCGCCGAGGCGACCTGGTTCGGGCGGCGGTTCGTGGAGCGCCGGCTCCACGAGGGCGACGAGATCGTGGTGTCCGGCAAGCTCAGGCGGCGCGGCTTCACGCTCGTGCTCGAGGGGCCGGACTTCCAGCCGGCGGCTGCGGCGTCACTGCTCCACGCGGGGCGGATCGTGCCCGTGTACCGCCTGACGACCGGGGTGACGGCCGCGAGGCTGCGCGCCGCGATGCGCGAGGCGCTCGACCGCGACGGCCGCGCCTACCCCGAGTACCTCCCGGGCGAGCTGCGCCGCGAGGTGTCCGCGCCCACGATCGCCGACGCGCTCGAGGCCGTGCACTACCCGCCCGACTTCGACGCCCGCGACGCGGCGCTCCGCCGCCTGGCCTACGACGAGCTGCTCGCCCTCCAGCTGGGCATGGTCGAGCGGCGGCGCGCGCGCCGACGGGACCTCGCCGCGCCGATCGAGGTGGGGGAGGGCCGCGACGCCGCGATCCGCGCCGCGCTCGAGGCGTCGCTCGCCCGCAAGCTGGACCGGGACGTCGCGCTCACGGCGGACCAGGCGACGGCCATCGGCGAGATCCGCGCTGACCTCGGCCGGCCCACCCCGATGCTCCGCCTGGTGCAGGGCGACGTGGGCTCGGGCAAGACGGCCGTGGCCGCGTGGGCGCTCGCCGCGGCGGCGCTCGCCGGCCGGCAGGCCGCACTGCTCGCGCCGACCGACCTGCTCGCCCGGCAGCACCTCGCCACGCTCGCCTCGCTGCTCGACGACGTGGGCGTCCCGGTCACCCTCCTGACCGGCTCGCTCGACGCGAAGGGGCGCCGCGGCGCGCTCGAGGCGATCCGAAGCGGCCAGGCACCGGTGGTGGTGGGCACGCACGCCCTGCTCCAGGAGGGGGTCGTGTTCGCGGACCTCGCGCTCGCCGTGGTGGATGAGCAGCACCGGTTCGGCGTGGAGCAGCGGGGCGCCCTCGAGGCGAAGGCGGGCACCGGCCGCCAGCCCCACGTCCTGCTGATGACGGCCACGCCCATCCCGCGAACCCTCGGCCAGGTGCTGTATGCGGACCTCGACGTGTCCACGCTGCGCGCGGCGCCCGCCGGTCGCGTCGCGGTGCGCACCGGCATCCGCCGCCCGGCCGAGCTGGACGGCACGTGGAGCAGGGTCCGCGACGAGGCGGCGGCCGGCCACCGGACGTTCGTCGTCGTGCCCCGCATCGGGCCGACAGTGGCCGGGGGTGCGGGTGGCTCGGGCGAGGACGAGGGCTGGCAGGGCGACGACGAGCTGCCCGACGAGGACCTTGAGACGGCCTGGGCGGCCGCGGCCGAGGCCGAGTTCGAGCGGCTTACGGCGGCGCTGGCGCCGCTGCGCGTGGGCCTGGTTCACGGCCGCCTCAAGCCCGCCGACCGGGACCGCGAGATGGCCCGCTTCCGTGACGGCGAGCTGGACGTGCTGGTGGGGACGACGGTGGTCGAGGTGGGCGTGGACGTCCCCGCAGCCACGATGATGGTGGTCGAGGGCGCCGAGCGCTTCGGGCTCGCGCAGCTCCACCAGCTCCGAGGGCGAGTGGGCCGGGGCAGCGCCGAGTCGTTCTGCGTGCTCGTCAGCGACGCCGCCGAGGGGACCACCGAGCATGAGCGGCTCAAGGCGGTGGCCTCGACCTCGGACGGGTTCGCGCTCGCCGAGCGGGACTTCGAGCTGCGGCGCGAGGGCAACGTGCTGGGGCTTGCCCAGAGTGGCCTGCCGCGACTGCGCGTGGCCACCCTGGCCGACCCTGCCCATCGCGAGCTGGCGGCGCTCGCGCGCGTCCACGCCGAGGCGCTCCTCGACGCGGACGGGCGCCTCTCGGCCGGCCACGCGGAGCTTGCCGCTGAGCTCGAGCGCGGCTGGCTGGCCCGCGTCTTCGCCGGCGACCCGGCGAGCGCCGCGTAGGCCCGGGGCCGAGCGGCATGGCAGACGCGGGCCGCGTCATCGCCGGGTCGGCGAAGGGCGTGCGGCTGGCGGCGCCGGGCCCGGGAACGCGGCCGCTGGCCGATCGCGTGAAGCAGACGCTGTTCGCTGTCCTGGAGCCCGAGATCGAGGGCGCGGTGGTGCTGGACCTGTTCGCCGGCAGCGGGGCGGGCGGCATCGAGGCGCTGTCGCGAGGCGCCAGCAGGGCGGTCTTCGTGGAGAGGGACGGCGGCGCCGCGCGAGTCATCGCCGAGAACCTCCGCCGTGCGGGCCTCGCGCAGCGGGGCGAGGTGGTGCGCCGCGATGCCGTGGCCTGGCTGGCGGACCCGTCGGGCGCGGCCACGGCCGGCCCATTCGACATCGTGCTGGTCGACCCGCCCTACGCCGACACCGACGCGCTGGCCCACGCCCTGGGGCTGGTCGGCCCGCACCTCGCGCCGCGCGGGGTCGTGGTGGCGAAGCACTTCTGGCGCGACGCCCCGCCGGGGGGAACGGGGCTGCTAGCATCGGTGCGGGAGCGCCGGTTCGGCGAGACGGCGCTGACCTTCTACCGGCGCTGGGACGCGCCGCCGGAGCGCGAGGAGGCGGGCGAGGAGTGAGCATCGCGGTCTACCCCGGCTCGTTCGACCCCATCACGAACGGCCACCTCGATGTGATGCGGCGGGCGGCCCGCGTGTTCGACCACGTGGTCGTGGCCGTCCTGGCGAACCCCCGCAAGCAGCCGCTGCTCGACGCCGACCGCCGCGTCGCGGTCATCGAGCAGGCGGTCGCCGACGACGCCGAGCTCGCCGAGCGCGTCTCGGTGCAGACGTTCGACGGCCTGACCGTCGACTTCTGTCGCAGCGTGGGCGCGTCGTCGCTCGTCCGCGGCCTGCGCGCCATCGCCGACTTCGAGACCGAGCTGCAGCTCGCCCACAACAACCACGAGCTGGCCCCGGAGATCGACACCGTGTTCTTCATGACCTCGCTCGAGCACAGCTACGTCAGCTCGAGCCTGGTGAAGGAGATCGCCATGTTCGGCGGCGACGTGTCGCGGATGGTGCCGCCTCCGGCAGCGGCCGCGCTCGCGGCGGTGCTCGGCGCGGCTCGTCAGGTGCGCGAGGGGTAGGAGCGGTGCCCGGGGCGTGCCATAATCACGTCCTGAGATGCCCCATCGAGGGGCAGCCAGCCTGGGGAGCCGACCGCTGGACATCATCTTCCTGGTCGAGCGCCTGGAGTCCCTGATCGCGAACGGGAAGCCCCTCCCGCTGACGAAGAACGCGATCATCGATCGCGAACAGGCGCTCAACCTGATCGACGAACTGCGCGCGGCCGTGCCTGAGGAGGTCCGTGCCGCGAAGCGGATCAACTCTGAGGGGGAGCGCATCATCGACAAGGCCCAGGAGGAGGCCGAGCGCATCGTCGCGCGCGCGCAGGAGCAGGCCGCGTTCCTGATCGGGGAGCGGGGCCTGACCGAGGCCGCAGAGGCCGAGAGCCGGCGGATCGTCGCCGATGCCGAGGACGAGGGCGAAGACGTGCGCCGCGGCGCCGACGAGTACGCCGCCGGCGTTCTGGCAACCCTCGAGGCGGAGGTGAGCCGCACCCTCCAGAGCATCGAGCGGGGCATCGCGCTCCTGGAGCAGCGGCGTGCGGCCTACACACGAGCGACGGAGCCGGAACCCGAGCCCGAGTACGCGCCTGAGCCCGGCTTCGGTGCGCCTGCCGAGGACGACATGCTGGACGACGAGGGGCTCGGCAACCTGGCCCGCCGATGAGCGCGGGCGATCCGCACCCGTCGCACCCGGTCGACATCCACGGCGACCCGCTGACCTTTAACGTGGCGGGCCTCCTCGCGGAGTCTGCCGGGTCTGTCCGGGAGTACCGCGTCGGGGACGTGACCGTGGACCCCGGGGCCGGGCTGGTGCTGACCCGGCCGGTCTCGGGTGGCGTTCGGCTCCTCCGGACCAACCGGGGGCTGGTGGTGGCGACCGACCTGCGCACGGCGCTCGCGGGCGAGTGCGCGCGCTGCCTGCGTCCGGCCGTGACGGAAGTGCGGATCCAACTCGAGGAGGAGGTCCTGCCGTCCATCGACCTTGCCACGGGCGCGCCCATCCCCCTGGCCGAGGACGAGGACCCCGAGGCGCCACGGCTCACGGATCATCACGAGCTGGAGCTCCGGCCGCTGGTGGCGGAGGCGATCAGCCTGCAGGAGCCCATCGCGCCGCTGTGCGAGCCGGGCTGCCCGGGCCTGTGCGAGGAGTGCGGCGAGCGCCTCTCGCCCGGGCACGGCCACGGCGAGGGGCCGGTCGATCCACGGCTGGAGGCGCTGCGCGCCTTCCGACCGGCGGAGGAAGCGGGCGAGGGCGAGTCGGCCGACTGAGCGTCCGCGGCCCCGCCCGCCGAGCTGCGACCCGGGTCGCCCGCGGCGCTGACAGGCCTGGCATGCGGGGGCTCGCGGCGGGTCAGCGGCCTAGGACCAGCCTCGCCCGTCCATTCTCGACCACGATCCAGACGAGGGAGGCGCCCGGCCAGGGGGCGGCTCCCGTGAGCGCGGCGACTGCGTCGTCAGGATGGGCGGGGTAGCTGACACGAAGCTGTGCAGCGTAGTCGCGCGCCACTTGGCGCGTGGCGCGGGTTCGGCGGACGACGAGCAGCCGGCTGATCGTTGGGGTGTCGCCGAGCTGCGCCCATCCTGCCCACGACGGCAGCGAGTCCGCCTTGGCCGCGGACCATCGGACGAGCTGCTCCAGCCGGTGGAGGGCGCTCTGGATCTCCGCCGCCACGAACACCTGCTGGCGCGCCTCGTGGAAGCCGACGTCGATCCAGCCGCGGCTCGGGCGCACGACGGCGATCTCGGTGAAGGGCTGCCACCGCGGGTGGCGCTCACGGAGGAGGCACTCGAGCATGGGGGCCTGGTGCCGGTCATGGACGGCTGGGCCGGTGTTCGGGTAGAGCCGGACGCTCAGGTCGGCGCCGAGGGCGGCACCCAGCCGGCCATACGTCTCGAGTGTCGGCCTCTCCGTGCCGGCCATGATCCGGGCGACATACGGGGGCGACAGACCGGCCGCAGCCGCGAGGTCGCGGACTGGGACGCCCGCGTCCTCGCGCAGCCGCCGGACGTCCTCGGCGAGGCTCCGCCGGAGCGCTGTCGTGCGACGGTCGGCCGCGGTCTGGAGACGGGTTGAGCTCACCGGACCATGGAAGCAGGAGCCACTCACCGGCGGCTTACGCGGCCGGGCACAAACCCGGCGGGCACACAATCCGCGTTCCTCCGCTCGATCTGTTGCATGGCAGGCGCGTGCCGGACGTTCAGGTGCCGCCAGCGACCCGACTCCATGTCCGTTCTTCGCCCAGCAGGAGCCAGGCCGACACCAGTGCCGCATCGTGTGTGCCCGCCAGGTTGCGGCCGACGTCCCGGGCGGTGCGGCCGACCCCCGTCCGTTGTCCGAGCGGTGCGTCCGAGCGGTTCGACGGACCGGGCCGGACCCGGTACACTCCCGCATCGGCCCTTCGACCCGTGGATGGCGCGTGCGCGCGCCCGGGCGCCGGGCGCCAGACTCGAACAAGGAGCAAGAGAACGACATGGGTGTGCCGAAGCGAAAGGTCGCTCACGCCCGGCAGATGGACCGGCGGAGCCACCACGCCCTCACCCTGCCGCAGCTCGTCGAGTGCCCGCACTGCCACGAGCAGAAGCTGCCGCACCGGGTCTGCCCGGCTTGCGGGTGGTACAACGGCCGCCAGGCCGTGGTGCTCAAGACGCCGGGCTCCGAGGGCGGCGACAACTCCTGACCGCGTCGTGAGCGCGACGCCGGAACCCACACCCAGCACCACCGCCAAGGGCGGCGTCCGCATCGCAGTTGACGCCATGGGCGGCGACTACGGTGCGCCCGAGGTGGTGCCCGGCGCCGTCAAGTGGGCACGCGAGCACCCGTCCGACGAGGTGATCCTCGTCGGCGACGAGCCGCTCGTCCGCCGGCTCGCCGGGGACGCCCCGCCCAACGTCCGCATCGTCCACGGCCCCGAGGTCGTGGGCATGGACGAGCATCCGGCGAGGGCGCTCGCGCGCAAGAAGCAGGCGTCGATCCGCGTCGCGGCGGAGCTCGTCAAGAACGGCGACGCGGACGGCGTGGTCACGGCCGGCCACACGGGAGCGGGTCTCGCGGCGGGCGTCCTCATCCTGGGCACCCTGCCGGGCATCGACCGCCCGCCGCTCGCGGTCCAGCTGCCGGGCGGCAGGCCGTTCCTCCTGCTCGACATCGGCGCCAACCTGGATTCCACGGCCGAGAACCTCGCCCAGTACGCGCGGATGGGCGCCATCTTCGCCGAACGCGTGATGGGCGTCGCCAACCCGCGCGTGGCGCTGCTCTCGATCGGCGAGGAGAAGGGCAAGGGCGACGCGCGGATCGCCAAGGCTACCGAGCTGATCGACCAGACGGACCTCAACTTCGTCGGCAACGTCGAGGGTCGCGACCTGACGCGCTTCGTCGCGGACGTGGTGGTCTGCGACGCGGTGCTGGGCAACGTGGTCATCAAGTTCTTCGAGGGCCTGGCCCAGTACATCTTCGATCTGGTCCGCACCGAGTTCTACGGCTCCCTGCGGGGCAGGGTCGCCGGCCTGCTGATGCGGCCGTCGATCGCCCGGATCCGGGCCAAGTTCGACCACGAGATCGTGGGCGGGACCACGCTCCTGGGCGTCAGCGGCACGATGATCATCACGCATGGCAATGCCAAGCGACGCATGGTCTGGTATGCGCTGGAGACGACTGCCCGGTCGGTGCGCGAGGGCGTCAACGGGGAGATCGCCAGGTACCTCGGCCTGTCGGAGACGTCGTCCTCGCAGGCGGGCAGCCCGGACGCGCTCGACGCGGGGGAGGAGCGATAGCGATGGCAACGCTCACGGTCGGGCCCGGCGTCATCCGGGAGACGGTTCGCCTGGCGGCCCTCGAGGTGCCGGGCGTCATGCGCGTGGGCCGGGGCGGGCCGCGGTGGCGCGGCTGGATCGGCGGCGCGGCGGTCCGGATTCGCGTGCGCGACGGCCGCGTCCACGTGACGCTGTGGGTGGTCGCCCGGCCGCGCCAGCGGCTCGTCGCGCTCACCAGCCAGGTCCGCGCGGCGACCGGCGCCGCCGTGGAGCGGCTCCTCGGCATGGAGCTGGGCGATGTGACCGTCCTGGTGGACGGTGTCGGGGGCTGAATCCCGGCGCTCACGGCGGGATCGCTCGAACGAGGAGCTGGTCCGGAGCCGACGCGCCGGTCGTCGTCTCGCGCTCGCCGCAGTGTTCGAGGCCGAGTTCGGGCAGCGGACCGCCGAGGCCGTGCTGGAGCGCCACCTCGCGGCCGAATTGGACCCGGAAACCGCGGCCACGGCCCGCGCGCTGGTCGCCGGCGTCGTCCTGCACCGCGACACGATCGACGCCCGAATCAGCGAGGTGGCTCCGCAATACCCGGTCGTTTCTCTGGCCCGGATGGACCGCGCATTGCTCCGTTGCGGCCTGTGCGAGGTGCTACACTCGCCCGCGACGCCGGCCCGGGTGGCGATCGCCGAGTGGGTCGAGCTGGCCCGCATGTACTCGGGTGAACCGATGCGGCGGCTGGTCAATGGCGTGCTCGGGCGAGTGGCCCGCGATCTCAACGCAAGCAGGCGGTGATCGCCGCAACCAGGAGGAGCCAGTGGCCACGACGTACGATCGGCTGAAGAAGATCGTTGTCGAGCAGCTCGGGGTCGACGAGTCGGAGGTCACCCCCGAGGCTTCGTTCGTCGACGACCTCAACGCCGACTCCCTGGACCTGGTCGAGCTGATCATGAGCCTCGAGGAGGAGTTCGGGACGGAGATCTCGGACGAGGACGCCGAGAAGATCCGCACCGTCCAGGACGCCGTCGACTACATCGACGAGCGCTCCGCCTGATCCCGCCGGCCGAGGCGCAATGCACCCGGCCGACGCGCTGATCGAGCGCCTGGGCCTGCCGGTCCGGGACCGGGACCTGTACGAGCAGGCCCTGATCCACAGCAGCTGGCTCCACGAGCACCCCGATTCCCTGCTCGGGCACAACGAGCGGCTGGAGTTCCTGGGCGATGCCGTCGTGAGCCTCGCCGTGTCGGAGACGCTCTACCGGCGCCACCCCTCCGACGACGAGGGGGTCCTGTCGGCGCGTCGGGCGGCCATCGTCAGCACGCCGGGCCTCGCCCGGCTCGCCGTTCGGCTGGAACTCGGCCAGTTCCTGCTGCTGGGCGAGGGGGAGTCGCAGCGCGGCGGTCGAGTGCGCCCCTCCCTGCTCGCCTCCGCGTTCGAGGCGCTCGTCGGGGCCATCTACCTCGACCTCGGCTGGGCGGCCGCCCGCGACTGGATCCACGAAAGGGCTGCGGAGGAGCTCTCCGCCGATGTCGCGCTGACCTCGCTCAAGAGCCCCAAGAGCCGGCTCCAGGAGCACACCCAGCGCACCAGCGGCGACCGTCCGGTGTACCGGCTGGTGGAGGCTGTCGGACCGGACCACGAGAAGCACTTCCGGATCGAGGTTGAGGTGGTCGGGCGCGTACTGGGCACCGGCGAGGGGACGTCGCGCCGCATTGCCGAGACTCAGGCGGCTGCCGTGGCGCTCGAGGCGATCCGACGCGAGCGGGTCGCTGCGAAGGCCGCCCGCCAGCCGCGTGAGGCCGACCACGCCGACGCGACCGACGGGTCGGCGTCCGCGCCCGGCGGGTCGGCGTCCGCCGATCCCGAACGCGATCCCGACGCCGACACCCCGTCGTGAGCGCCCCGGCGCGGCTGCTGGGGCTGCGGATCCAGGGCTTCAAGTCCTTCGCTGAGCGAACCCTTGTCGAGTTCGGGCCCGGCATCTCCGCGGTCGTCGGGCCCAACGGCTCGGGCAAGTCGAACCTCGCCGACGCCCTTCGCTGGGCTCTGGGCGAGCAGGGCCGCACGCTGCGCATCCGCAAGAGCGAGGATGTGATCTGGGCCGGCTCCGAGAAGCGGTCGGCGCAGGGCATGGCCGACGTCACGCTCGTGCTCGACAACGGCGATGCCCTGCTGCCCGTCGAGTACGCGGTGATCGAGCTCGGCCGGAGGCTCTACCGCTCGGGCGAGAACGACTACCTGCTGAACCGCCAGCGAGTCCGCCTGCGAGACCTCCAGGACATGCTCGACGCCGCCAACCTGGCCGAGAACGCGTTCCTGTTCATCGGGCAGGGCATGGTGGACCAGGCGCTGGCGCTGCGGCCCGAGGAGCGCCGTCCGCTGTTCGAGGAGGTTGCGGGGGTCCGCCGCCACGAGCGCCGTCGGCGCAGGGCCGAGGAGCAGCTCGCCGAGGCCGAGGCGAACTTGGCGCGCGTCGAGGACATCCTCGCCGAGCTGCGGCCGCAGGCTCGCCGCCTGGGGCAGCTCGCCGAGCAGCAGGCGACCCGCCTGACCGCCGGGGAGGAGCTGGCTGCTGCGCTGATCACGGCCGCGCACGCCCGCTGGCACGAGGCTGCGGCTCGGGAATCGGGCGCTGGCGCTCGACGCGACGCGTTGCGCGCCGAGTCGGACCGGGTGCTCGAGGCGCTTGAGGCCGCCGAGTCGCAGGTCGCCGACATCGCGGCGAGCATGGCCGCGCGCGCGGAGCAGGAGCGCGATCGACGCGCCGCGCACGAGACCGCGCGCGCGGCGCTGACCCTCTTGGGGTTGCGCGAGGCGCGGGCGGCGGGCGAGCTGTCCGCGGCTGCCCGGGACCGGCAGCGGATCGAGGGCGAACGGGCCGCCGCCGAGGCGGACACGGCTGCCGGGCGTCGGATCCTCGCCGAGGCGGTTCCGGAGCCCGACACGGAGCTGGAGGCCGCCCTGGGCGACGCCGACCGGGCGCTGGGGGACGCCCTGTCGGAGCTCGCGTCCCTCCGGGCGGCGTCCCGCGCGCGCGGTGACGAGCTCGCGGCGCTGCGCCGTGCCGAGGCCGCGCGCGCGGCGGAGGCGGAGACCGCCCGACGGCGACGGGCGGACGCCGAG